>NZ_DASZKT010000044.1:0-122861 GCF_035552695.1 Actinospica sp. | reverse complement strand
ACCGTGGCGCTCTGCCCGCCGCTGGTCCCCATGATCCAGACCTGGACCCCGGCGCCCTCCCCGGGCACCACGTGGGCCTCCTCACCCTCGGGCGATCGGTAGGTCCCGGCCAACAGGGCCAGGACGTCCTCCACCTGCTGGCCGTAGTCCTGGGCGTGGCCCCCAGGATAGGGAAGGAGCCGTTTCTGCAGCGCCACCCGGGAGGAACCGATCAGGTGCTCGTAGGAGAAGGGTCGAGGAATCCGCAGCCCGTTGGGCGTCCGCCCGTCGATGACGGTCACCGCCGGCGCCACCGGCGGATCGGTCGTCGGCGGCGGCCGGCCCCCGGAGCGACCCAGGCCGAGGTCGAGGCGTCCGGGGTGGACGGTGTCGAGCAGCCCGAACTCCTCGACGGTGGATAGGGCGGTGCGATGGCCCATCTGCACCGCCCCCGAGCCGAGCCGGATGGTGGAGGTGGCGGCGGCGGTCAGGGCCAGCACCACCGAGGGCGAGGTCCCGGCGACGCCCGGGTTGAGGTGGTGCTCGGCGAACCAGTACCGCGCGTAGCCGAACTCCTCGGCGCGCCGCGCGAGGTCGATGCTGTCGCGCAGCGCCTGTGCCGCGTTGGAGCCGCTGCTGATCGGAACGAGGTCGAGGATCGCCAGGGGCGTCGTGTTGGTCATGCCGCCGCCTCCTCCGTCTCCGTGCGCGTCGGCAGCGGGAGAAGGCCGAGGTGGTCGCGCAGCGTCGTGCCGGTGTATTCCGTGCGGAACACGCCCTTCTCCTGGAGCAGTGGTACGACTTTCTCAGCGAACACGTTGAGTCCGTCCGGGGTGATGTGCGGGACGAGGATGAAGCCGTCCGCCGCGTCCGCCTGCACGTACTCGTTGATGGTCTCGGCGATCGTGCGCGGCGAGCCGATGAAGTTCTGCCGGCCGGTCACGTTGATGACCAGTTCGCGGATCGAGTAGCCCTTGGCCTCGGCCAGCGCGCGCCATTCGTTTGCGACCTTCAGCGGATCGCGGTGCATCCGGACGCTGGCCCGGCCGCGCGCGATGGTGTGCTCGCCGAGGTCGGGGTCGATCTCCGGCAGCGGGCCGTCCGGGTCGTGGCCGCTCAGGTCGCGGTTCCACAGCTGTTCCAGTGTGCGCAGCGCCGTCTGGCCGCTGACCTGCTGGTGCCGTATGACGTCGGCGAGTTCGTGCGCCTCGGCGTCGGTGTCGGCGAGGACGAAGGTCGCGGCCGGCAGAACCTTGAGCTGGTCGCGGTCCCGGCCGTACTTGGCCATGCGGGTCTTCACGTCGGAGTAGAAGGCCTGGCCGGCGTCCTTCGTGCCGTGCCTGCTGAAGATCGCGTCGGCCTCGGCGGCGGCGAACTCGCGGCCCTCCTCCGAGTCCCCCGCCTGGAAGATGACCGGTCGGCCCTGCGGCGAGCGCGGCACGTTGAACCGGCCCTCGATGTCGAAGAACGCGTCGTGGATCGAGAAGGCACCCGGCTGCGGCCGCCGCCAGGAGTCGAAGAGCGTCTTGGCGGCGTTCAGGAAGCTGCGGGCGCGTTCGTAGCGCAGGTGCTGCGGCAGGTAGCCCGCGCGCCGGAAGTTCTCGCCGGTGAACGCGTCCCAGGAGGTGACGACGTTCCAGGCAGCCCGACCGTCGCTCAGATGGTCGAGCGTCGCGAACTGTCGGGCTACCTCGTACGGCTCATTGAAGGTCGAGTTGATCGTGCCGGCGAGCCCGAGCCGTTCGGTGACGGCCGCGAGCGCGGCCAATACGGTGAACGTGTCAGGGCGGCCGACGACGTCGAGGTCGTAGATGAGCCCGTTCTGCTCGCGCAGCCGCAGTCCCTCGGCCAGGAACAGGAAGTCGAACTTCGCGCGTTCGGCCGTCTGGGCGAAGCGGCGGAAGGATTCGAACTCGATGTGGCTGCCGGAGCGCGGATCGCTCCACACCGTCGTGTTGTTCACGCCGGGGAAGTGCGCGGCGAGGTGAACCTGCTTCAGCGGCTTGCGGTACTCGGTCATGATCAGTCCCCTCAGGCGGCAGCGGTCGCGTAGCGGTTCGCGGGACGCTCGAAGCCGAGCAGGCCGCGCAGGGTGTCGGCCTCGTAGGAGCGACGGAACAGACCCCTCGTCTGCAGCTCGGATACGAGCCCGTCGGTGACTGCGGCAAGGTCGTGCTGCACGGTGCCCGGTCGGAGCCGGAAGCCGTCCAGGCCCGCCTCCGCCCACGACGCGAGTTGGTCCGCGAGAGCGCTCGGCGAGCCGACGAAGACCGGTATGTTCAAGCGTTCGGGCGTCCCCGCCGCGTCGTCCAGGCGTTCCTTTCGGGCGATCGCCGCGGCCGGGTCGTCGTCGAGGAAGACCGCGAGGTCGCCGAAGATCAGCAATCTGTCGTCGCCGCGGCCGGCCTCGGCCTGTGCGGCTCGGATCTCCCGGACGACTCCCGGGATCTCGTCCACGACGTGCGGGGCGACGAGCGCGATGTCGGCGGAGCGTGCGGCGAACGCGTGCTCGATCGGCGCGTGCGCGCCCGCGATGACAAGCGGCTGGCCCTGCGGCGGACGCGGCGTGATCGACGGTCCGCGGACGCTGAACCGAGCCCCGACGAAGTCGATGTAGTTCAGCTTTTCGCGGTCGATGAAGCGGCCGGTCGCGGCGTCGCGGATCTCCGCGTCGTCCTCCCAGCTGTCCCAGAGCCGCCGCACGACCTCCACGTGGTCCGCCGCCTCGGCGAGCACGGAGTCGAGCTGCAGCTCGGCCGATTCGCGGCGGCCGAAGAGCGGCGCCTCCGCCGTCGGCGCGCCGATCCGCGCGTGCCAGCCCGCGCGGCCGGTGCTCGCGTAGTCGAGGGTTGCGATGGTCTTGGAGACGTGGAAGGGCTCGGTGTGCGTCGTAGTCACGGTCGGGACGATGCCGATGTGGCTGGTCGTCGGCGCGACGCGGGCCGCGATGAGCGATGCGTCGAGACGATCCGGCCCGGAGAATCCGTCCTCGATGGTGACGAAGTCGAGCAGTCCGGCCTCGGCGCGCTGGACCTGATCGAGCCAGAAGCGCGCACCGAACCGCTCGTTCGCGGCGACGGCGCCGCCCAGCGCGACGGCGAGATGGATGTGTCGCAGAGACATGAGAAGTCAGTCCACTCTGTGGAAAGGAACGGGGGCTCAGGCAGCGAGGCGGCGGTAGCGGCTGCCGTGGAAGACCAGCGGCGGAGTCTGCGGGTCGGTGCCCAGGCCGTGCACGTTGAGCAGCACGATCTCGTGGTCGCCGGCGCGGATCTCGCGCTCGACGGAACAGTCGAACCAGGCACTCGCGCCGTCCAGCAGGACCGCGCCGTCCTCGGTGGCGTGCCAGGACAGACCCGCGAAGCGGTCGACGCCCCGCGAGGCGAGGCTGCGGCTCGCGGCCTCCTGCCGGTGGCTCAGCACGCTGACGCCGAGCCGGGTGGCGCGGCGCAGCGTCGGCCAGGTGGTCGAACTGGTGGCCACGCAGACCGACACGAGCGGCGGGTCGAGCGAGACCGAGGTGAACGAGTTCGCGGCTATGCCCGCCGGCTCGCCGTCGACCAGCGCGGCGAGCGCCGTCACGCCGGTCGGGAACGCGGCGAGGACGCGGCGCAGGGTCGCCGGATCAAGGTCGATGTCCACCGTTACGGTCATGCGCCGTCAACCGCCGACCGGATGCGCGGACGGGCCGAGCCGAGCCAGGCCTCGTACGCGGCCGGGTCGTCGTACGCGCTGTCGAGCACGTAGAGCGCACGCGTCGGCAGAACGGCGCCGAGCTCGGCGAGCACCGGCTTGAGGAAGACCTCGGGCGCGAGCTGGTGGCCGGGCCCGGCGCCGAGCATCAGCGGCACGGCGACGACGCCGTCCAGCCCGTTCGAGGGGAAACGGTCGAGGAAGACCTTGAGCAGCCCGGTGTACGAGGCCTTGTAGGTCGGGCTGGCGAAGACCACCAGGTCAAGGCCGCGCACGGCCTCCACGGCGGCACCGACCTCGGCGTCGGACCAGTCCAGCAGGCCGGAGCCGAACGCGGCGAGATCGATCGACAGCTCGGGCGCGGCGCCGGTCAGCTGCTCGACGACGTGCACGGCGGACTGGAACGTGCGGGATGCGGGCTTCGGGTTGCCGACGACGACGCCGGCACGCGGCGGGCGAACGGACTGCTGGGGCGATATCTCGGTCATGGCGATCCTCACGAGGGCAGCCCGGACCTCGGCGTGCGGCTGGGGCGGCGGCACGGGAGGCGGGCGGGCGAGTGGACGACGTGCGCGGTGCGGCCGAGCGGTGCCGCGGCGCGCGAAGACGACGGGCTCGGCGGTCAGCTACACAGCGCGCTGCTGACGCGCACGAAGTCCACGTGTCGCCGGGCGACGAGGCGGGGCGTGATCGGCGTGGCCGGGCGGGACCTGTCCCTCGACTGCACGGCGCA
This sequence comes from Actinospica sp., assembly GCF_035552695.1. Lineage (NCBI taxonomy): Bacteria > Bacillati > Actinomycetota > Actinomycetes > Catenulisporales > Actinospicaceae > Actinospica > Actinospica sp. Next base: position 118,456 of record NZ_DASZKT010000044.1, on the reverse strand, counting down.
CCTCCGCCCTCTCCGAATCAGTAGGAAACCCTCTGCATTCGAAGCTAGACAGCGCACCACGGCGCTGTCAATCTTCGTCCAAGCCTCGATCACCGGCGGCGATCGTCGGCGATCGACAGTGCTCGAATAATCGAAGAATCCGTTAAGGCGAACGACGGGTGACATCTGAGTGGCTTCTCTTGCCCTAGGGTTTCGTGTCACCACCTGCGTGGATACCGTCGGCGTGTGACCAGCAACGACTCTTTGATGGCCCTGGTCGTAGTGACCGCGCTGGGCTTCGACTTCACCAACGGATTCCACGACACGGGCAACGCGATGGCCGCGTCCATCGCGACCGGCGCGCTGCCGCCCCGGATCGCCGTCGCCCTGTCCGGGGTCCTCAACCTGGTGGGCGCCTTCCTCTCCTTCACCGTGGCCGCGACGATCGCCGGCGGCCTGGTGCAGACACACCTGGTAACCCCGACCGTGGTCTTCGCGGGGCTGGTCGGAGGGATTCTGTGGAACCTGGCCACCTGGTTCCTCGGCATCCCGTCGAGCTCCTCGCACGCCCTGATCGGCGGAGTGATCGGCTCGACGATCGCCGCCGCGGGCGGGCACGCGGTGCAGTGGCACGGCGTGGTCTCGAAGGTCATCCTCCCCGCGGTGCTCTCACCGGTGATCGCGGGCGGGGTCGCGGCACTCGGCACCTACCTTGTGTACGAACTCACCGAGAAGGTGCCGGCGGAGCAGCGCAAGGCGGGTTTCCGGATCGGCCAGATCGGCTCCGCCTCGATGGTCTCGCTCGCGCACGGCACCAACGACGCGCAGAAGACGATGGGCATCATCACGCTCGCGCTGATCGCGAACGGCTCGCTGGCGGTCGGCGCCAAGGCGCCGATCTGGGTGATCATTTGCTGCGCGGTGGCGATCAGCCTCGGCACGTACATCGGCGGCTGGCGGGTCATCCGGGCGCTCGGCAAGGGCCTGGTGGAAATCGAGGCGCCGCAGGGCATGGCCGCCGAGTCGGCCTCGGCCGCGACGATCCTGATCTCCAGCAGCTTCGGCTACTCGCTGTCCACCACGCACGTGGCGACGGGCTCGATCCTCGGCTCCGGCGTGGGCAAGCGGGCCGAGGTCCGTTGGGGAGTCGCGGGCCAGATGGCGATGGCGTGGGTGCTGACGCTGCCCTCCGCGGGCGTCGTCGGCGCGCTCGCCTACTACGCCGCGCACAGCATCGGCGGCACGGCGGGCGTCTCGGTGATCTTCGTGGTCCTCGCCGCCGCGTCCACCGGCTTCTACATGCGCTCCCGCAAGAGCAAGGTCGACCCGGGCAACGTCAACGCCGAGTGGACCGGTTCGGTCGTTCCCGGCCCGGCCGGCCTCGCCGCCCAGACGGCCTGAGAGAACTGGACGGATGAAGATGAGCTCCTGGATCAACTTCGACGCACTGTGGAAGATCATCGTCGTCGGCGTGGCGCTCGGCGCGGGTCTGCCCGCCCTGTTCGCCGTCGGCCTGCGCGCCCTGAGCATCGGCGGCACGGCGACGGTGGCCGTGGAGCCGGGCGCCGGCACGCGGCCGGGCGCCGCCGCGGCGGGCGGCAATCTGACCGGCAGGGTCATCGCCGTGCTCTGCTTCGCCATCGTCCTGGCCGGGATCGGCTGGGGCGTCTACAAGATCGTGCACCCCAACTGACGGTCCGCTGACGATCCGCTGTTCCAAGCCCCGCACCGCTTCCCGCGGTGCCGGGCCTTCGCGCTGCCGTGACGTGCGGCTGTAACCGTCCGACGGTACCGTTGCACCTCGACATCGTGTTAACGCTCTCAACAGGAGGCTTTCCGTGCCAGCCCCCGCCCGCGCTTCCTTCGGCTCGCTGCCCGACGGCACCGCGGTCTCCCGGTGGACCCTGACCGACACGACCGGGACGAGTGCCTCGATCCTCGACTACGGCGCGATCATCCAGGCGCTGCGCGTGCCCGACCGGACCGGCCGTACCGCGAACGTCGTGCTCGGCTTCGACGACCTGCCCGACTATGTCGAGCGCAGCCCGTATTTCGGCGCGTTGATCGGCCGCTACGGCAACCGGATCGCCAGCGGCAAGTTCGAACTCGAAGGCGGCGCGTACCAGCTGGATCTCAACGACGGCGGGCGGCCGAACTCGCTCCACGGAGGCGCGAACGGCTTCGACCGGCGGATGTGGGACGCCGTCGCCGAGGAGGTCGAGGGCGGCAGCGCGGTCACGCTCACCCGCGTCAGTCCGGACGGCGAGGAGGGCTTCCCGGGCGCCCTCACCGTCTCCGTCCGCTACACGCTCGCCCACGGCCGGTTCACGCTCGACTACCGCGCCGAGACCGACGCGACGACGGTCGTGAACCTCACCAACCACGCACACTTCAACCTCGCCGGTGCCGACTCCGGCACCTCGATTCTGGATCACGAGCTGTCCGTCGCCGCGCAGGAGTTCCTGCCGGTCGACAGGTCACTCATCCCGCTGGAGAGCCCGATCCCGGTCGCCGGCACGGCCTTCGACTTCCGCGCGCCCCGGGCCATCGGCGCGCGGCTGGACGATCCGCACCCCCAACTCGTGCTCACCGACGGATACGACCACTGCTTCGTCCTGGCCGGCGGACCCACCGCCGAGCCGCGCAACGTCGCCTCGCTGAAGGACCCCCGCAGCGGTCGTACGATGCGCGTCGAGACGACCGAGCCCGGCGTCCAGGTCTACATCTGCAGCCACTTCGACGGCACGCTCGTCGGCGCCGGCGGCGTCGCCTACCCGAAGTACGGCGGCGTGGCGCTGGAGACGCAGCATTACCCTGATTCGCCGAACCGGCCCGAGTACCCGTCGACGGCACTCGGGCCGGGCGACGTCTACCGCTCCACGACCGTCCTGGACTTCGGCCTCAGCGGCTCGGCTGGCTGACCGTCGCGTCGGCGCCCTCGGCGTACTCCTCCCGGATCTGCTTGGGGCCGAACGGCCAGGTCTTCTCGGCCTTCGACCAGACGAGGTACGCGAGCACGCCGAGGACCACCCATCCGAGCGACCATTCGATCGGGTGCACGCCGGGATTCGCCTTATCGGCGTAACCGTAGATGACCGCCCAACCGATCCCCGCGACGATCAACGGCAGCGGGTAGAGGAGCAGCTTGTACGGCCGCTTGAGGTTCGGCTGCCGACGCCGCAACACGATCACGGCCGCGATCTGCGCGAAGGACTGGACGATCACCATCACCGTCGTGAGCAGCGTGATCAGGATGGCCAGCGGCGGATGCGCCGCCGAGCTGCCGACGTGCCGGGCGAGCAGGAAACCGGCCGCGGTGACGATGCCCATCGCGACGAGGCCGAGTACCGGGAAGTCGTACTTCCGGTGCAGCCGCCCGAAGGACTTGAAGAACACACCGTCGCGAGCCGCGTCGAAGGGCACGCGCGAGCCGCCGAGCAGGCCGGTGAAGACAGACGCGAAGGCGGTGACCAGGATCAGCACCGTGACGACGTCGGCGCTGCCCTTGCCCCAGGTGTCCTGTAGTACAGCCGAGGCGACGGACTGGGAGGCGACGTTGTTGGAGTCCAGCATGTCCTGCCAGTGGACCACGCCGAGCACGCCGATCTGCAGCAGCAGGTAGATGCCCATCACAGCGGCGATCGCGTAGATGATCGAGCGCGGCAGCACCCGGCCCGGCTCGCGCACCTCGGCGCCCAGGTACGCGGTGGTGTTGTATCCGAGGTAGTCGTAGATGCCGATCGTCAGGCCCGAGGCGAAGCCCAGCCAGAAGGTGCCGCTGCCGAGGTCGACGGCGTGCGCGGGCCAGGTGAAGGCGAGCGACGGGTGGAAGTGGGTGAATGCGGCGAGGATGACTGCGGCCACGGCCACGATCATCACGGCCCACATGCCCACGGTCAGCCGCCCGATGTTCTCCACGCGCCGCCACAGCAGCAGCATCACCAGCGCGATCACCGCGATGCCGACGATGTCGCCCTGACCGCGCGTCATGCTCGGCCAGAGGTAGGCGAGGTACTGCACCAGGCCCTGCACGCCGGTGGACATGATCAGCGGGATGAAGAGCATCGCCGTCCACACGAACAGGAACGGCATCAACCGGCCGGTCCGGTACTGGAAGGCCTCACGCAGGTACACGTACGTCCCGCCGGAGCCGGGAAGCGAGGCGCCGAGCTCGGCCCAGATCAGGCCGTCGGCCAGCGCGAGGACGGCACCGGCGATCCAGCCGATGATCGCCTGCGGGCCGCCGAAGGCGCCGACCATCAAGGGGATGGTGACGAACGGACCGATGCCGACCATCTGACTCATATTGATCGACACGGCCTGGAACAGGCCGATCTTTCTGGACAGCTCCTGCATCGCATCCTCCAAGGCGTGGGCGGTTAGGTAAAGTTAAGTTCCTATACAATATGAGTCAAGGGGGCGGCGGATCACCGATTGGCTACAGTTGGCGCAGGTGGCGTGATCAGGAGCGGATGGCCTTGGTGGACAGCGAAGTTCCGTGGAACCGGCAGCGGTTGCGCAGCAACAACGAGCGGTTGCTGCTCGAGCAGCTGCGCACGGTCGGACCGACCTCGCGGGCCCAGCTCGCCCGGGATACCGGCCTGTCGAAGCCCACGGTCTCGCACGCGCTCGCCGCGTTGGAGGAGCACGGCCTGGTGCGCGCGGCCGGCAGGATCGCGGCCGAGCGCGGCCGCACGGCGCTGCTCTACGAGTCCGATCCCACGGCGGGCTATGTGCTGGGCATCGACATCGGCCGGGCCCGGCTGCGCGCCGCGGTGGCCGATCTTTCCGGCGAGATCCTGGCGCGCACCGACGTCCCCAACCAGGGGCGCACCGCGAACGCGGTCGCCGACGCCGCGGCCCGGGCCGCCGGGCAGGCGCTGCGTGCGGCGGACGTCCCGGCCACGAGCGTCATCCACGCCGCCGTGGGCACGCCGGGCGTGTTCGATCCCGAAGACGGCCGGGTGCGCTACGCGGCGAACCTGCCGGGCTGGGGCCGCAGCGGACTGTTCGGGCGGATCCGCGAGCGGCTCGGCGGCATCGAGATCTCCGTGCACAACGACGCGAACCTGGCCGCGCTCGGCGAGTACGACTTCGGCGCGGGCCGGGACAGCCGGCTGTTCGTCTACGTGCTGATCGGCACCGGGCTCGGCGTCGGCATCGTGGCGAACGGCGAACTGTTCACCGGCGCGCACGGAGCGGCCGGCGAGGTCGGCTTCCTCCCGGTGTCGTTCTCGGCGCCGGGCTTCGGCGACGCGGCGGACCCGCATCCCGGCGGCGAGTTGGAGGAGGCCGTCTCGGCGGACGCCGTCGTGCGCGCGGCACGCGAACGCGGCCTGAAGGGCCGGTTGACCGCCAAGCGCGTGTTCGACGAGGCGCGTGCGGGACACCCTGCCGCGGTCGCCGCCGTGCACCAGGAAGGCGAGCGGATCGCGCACGTCGTCGCGGCGATCAGCGCCGTGATCGACCCGGACGTGGTCGTGCTCGGCGGCGGTGTCGGCCACAGCGCGGACCTGATGCTCGACCCGGTGCGCGAGGTCCTGCACCGGAGCACCCCGCTGCGCCCGCTGCTCAGCGCGAGCGAACTCGGCGACGACGCGGTGCTGCTCGGCGCCCTCACCACGGCCCTGCGCGTCGGGCGGCCGCAGGTCTTCGATCGGCGGACTGGGAAGTAGCGGTCCGCGGGGCGGACAATAGTGATCATGGGAGTGAGCGTTGACGGGCGCTGCTTCGCGAGCTAGCGTCCCCCGAGTAAAGTTATCTAACTTTACTAAGACTGCCCGCGGACACCCACGCCCTCAGGGAGACTTGAGTGAACGTCCGAAAGCTCAGAAATCGGCTGGCCGTCCCGCTCGCCGCCACCCTCGCGATCACGGCGGTCGCCGGATTCCGCTACGCCCCGGTCGCCCCCACCTTCCGGTACGCCTTCAAGTACGCATCCACCAACCCCGCCGCGCAGTACGCCGTCCCCGGGGCGGTACTCGGCTCCGGCGGCTGGCAGGTGCTCTCCAGCGCCAAGACCAGCGCGTCCGGAGCCGCGATCTCGGCCTCCTCGTTCGACGCCTCCGGCTGGCTCCCGGTCGGCAACGACGACGGGGGCGCACCGGGGACCGAGATCGAGGCACTGCTGCAAAACGGCGCGTGCCCGAACGTCTACTACTCGACCAACATGAAGTCCTGCTTCGGCTACGAGAGCAAGAACGGCGCGGATTCGGTCGCGCAGTTCGACGTGCCCTGGTGGTACCGAACCGACTTCACCGCGAACCTCACCTCCGGCCAGCATGCGAATCTCGTGGTCAACGGGATCGTGGGCGCGGCCGACCTATGGGTCGACGGAAAGGAGGTGGCAACGCAGAGCACTGTCGAAGGCGCGTACACCCGCCACACCTTCGACGTCACCGGCGATCTGACACAGGGCACGAACACGCTCGCGCTCGAGGTGTACCCGAACAACCCGAACACGATGCTGACACTCGACGACGTGGACTGGAACCAGATTCCGCCGGACAACAACACCGGCATCCAGATGCCGATCCAGCTGCTCACCTCGGGCGCTTTGAGCGGCGCGGACGCGCACGTGGTCGAGAGCAACGCGACGGATCTGAGCAGCTCCGCGCTCACGGTGAAGACGAACGTCACCAACCACACGTCATCCGCGCAATCCGGCGTGGTCAACGCAACGATCACCCCGCCGGACGGGAGCACGCCGATCGCGCTCCAGCAGACCGTGACCGTCCCGGCGAACTCGACGCAGACGGTCTCGTTCACCCCGGCGGCCCACCCCGCGCTGACGATCAGGCATCCGGCGGTCTGGTGGCCCTACCAGATGGGCGCGCAGCCGCTTTACGGGCTGACGACCTCGATATCGCAGAGTTCGACCGTTTCGACCACGACGACCGGCACGTTCGGTATCAGGACCGTGACCTCGTCGCTCGTCGGCGCGGGGCCGGTGGACGAGAACGGCGTGCGGCAGTACAAGATCAACGGCGTGCCGTTCGTGGCCCGCGGCGGCGGTTTCGCCCCGGACCTGTTCCTGCACTACTCGGCCGCGGACATCGCCAAGCAGATCTCGCTCATGCGGGACATGGGCGTCAACATGATCCGGCTCGAGGGCCACTTCATGCCGGACGACTTCTACCAGCAGATGGACCAGGCCGGGATCATGATCGATTCCGGGCTCCAGTGCTGCGACGCGTGGGGAAACGACCTCAGCGGCAACCTGCTGACCGTCGCCACGAACTCGGCGCTGGCCATCGGACAGGACGAGGTCGACCACCCGAGCGTCGTCACCTTCTCATGGAGCGACAACGCTCCCGGCTCGGCCGATGCGAAGGACACCCTCGCGGCGTTCGCGCAGGCGGATTTCGACGTTCCGGTCGTCGCATCGGCCGAGGAGAACAGCGTCGCCCCGCTCGGCGACTCGGGCGAGAAGGAGGGTCCGTACGACTGGGTTCCGCCGGACTACTGGTACGACACGACGCACAACCAGCCCGGCGACAACCAGACGAACGCGGGCGGCTCCTGGGGCTTCGACAGCGAGCAGAGCGCGGGCGACACCATCCCGACCCTCGACTCGATCAACCGCTTCCTCTCCCCCGCCGAGCAGCGGCAACTGTGGCAGTCGCCGACGTACAACCAGTACCACGCGAACTATGAGACCGGGCACGGCGACTACCAGTTCGGCACGCTGTACTACTTCGACCAGGCGATGAACAACCGGTTCGGCACGCCGACCGGCCTCGACCAGTACGTCGAGGACGGCCAGGTGCAGAACTACGAGAACACGCGTGCCCAGTTCGAGGCGTTCCTCGACCATTCGACGAACAGCGCCACGCCGTCCACCGGCACGATGTACTGGCAGATGAACAAGGGCTGGCCGTCGCTGCTTTGGAATCTCTACAACCAGGACGGCGATCAGGCCGGCAGCTTCTACGGTGCGCAGGAGGCGAATCAGAATCTTCACGCTCTCTACGCGCTGGACAACGGCACCGTGACGCTCGACAACCTCGGCGGTACGACGCAGAGCGGCCTGTCGGTCGAGTCAAAGGTCTACAACACATCGGGGACGCTGCTCGACGACCAGACCGCGAGCAGCGTCGGCCTCGGCTCGCAGCAGGTCAAGAACAAGCTGCTCACACCGAAGGTCCCGGCGACCGTGACGAGCAAGTCGAAGGCGAGCACGTACTTCGTCGAACTGACGCTGCGGCAGAACGGGAACACCGTGGACCGCAACGTCTACTGGGAGTCGACGTACCCGGACAAGGTGAACTGGTCCGCGACGCTGAACGGGCAGAACGCCAATTCTTACGCGACGATGACCCAGTACGCCGACCTACAGTCGCTCAACTCGCTCGCGGCGGGCACGGTCAGCGCGAGCAACGTGACGACGACGAGCAAGCCGGGGCCGAACGGAGCCGACAGGGTCGCGGACGTGACGCTGACCAACACGTCCGCCAAGGCCGTCGCCTTCTTCCTGCGGACGGACCTGCGCCGCCCGGACAGCAGCGAGGTGCCGTCGGCGCTGTGGAGCGGGAACGACAGCACGCTGTTCCCCGGCGAGTCGGAGACCGTGAGCGTCACCTATAAGGCCGCTGACCTTGCCGGAGCGAGCCCGCTGATCAGCCTGTCCGGCTGGAACGTCGCGTTGCTGGACATCGCGGCCTGAGAACGCGAACGCGCACACAGAGCCGTCCCCCGGGGTTCCGGGCTCCGGGGGACGGCGATCGTGGGCGCCTGTCCGTCAGTCGCGGCGGCGCGGGGCCGCTCCGGGAGTGTCGGCGACTTCCGCGATGATCAGCTCGACGAACGCGTGCGGCAGCGCGCAGCGCGCGGCGATCCAGTTCGCGGGCACCCGGCGCCTGGCCAGCTCGTAGGCCAGCGCGATGCGCTCGCTCGGCGCGTCAGGATCCTGGTCCTGCGGCGGGTGCGCCGCGGCGCGGTCCGGCGTCCGCGGGGCCTCGTACCGTTCACTCCTGGCCCACGCCCGCCGGGCGAGGCGGCCGAGCGCGAGCCTCAGCCGGCCGAAGAAGCCCGAGCGGGACGGGGGCGCCGTTCGCCGCCGCCCAGGCGCGCCGTCGCGATCCGGGGAATTCACATACGACCCTTACCCGCGCTCAGCCCGCTTCATCGCCTCCGGCGGAAATCGGGTCGGCGTCCGGGCTCAGGCCTGGGCGAGCAGGTCGGTGGGCCGCCGCGGCGCGACGATCCGGCCGTCCGGAAGCAGCTCGCCGGTGTCCTCGAAGAGCACGATGCCGTTGCACAACAGGCTCCAGCCCTGCTCAGGGTGGGTGGCGACGGGCATCGCCGCCTCACGGTCGGGTGCGTCGGCATCGGGGCAGGCAGGCCAGTGCGCGCACGCCCTGGCCGCTGTCGGGGAGGGGTCCTCGTTCACCACGATCACACCGCCGAAATGTCCGGTTTTCTGCGTAAGCAGCTAGCCTGAGTATCGCGCACCCGGGTGACCAGAGAGCTAACGATGAGATAACGAACCCATGAGAGATGTTTTGAGAGATGGTGGTCGGGCAGCTCAGAGCGCCGCCCGACCACCACTGACCGTTCAGATTACGCTCTCGGGACGGCCGGCCGCTCCCGTTGCCGAAGTCACGCCAGCCGCGTCAGCTTCACCGAGACGGTCAGCGTGCTGTCCGGCGAGCCGAGATAGATCCCCTTGTGCGGGACGACGTCGCCGTATTCGCGGCCGTAGCCGACCACGACGTGGCGCAGGCCGGGGGCGACGTTGTTGGTGGCGTCGATGCCGTACCAGGCGCCGGCCCAGTACTCGGCCCACGCGTGGCTCTGGCCCTCGCAGCTGACGCCGGGCGTGGACTCCTGCAGCGGGAATAAATAGCCTGATACGTAGCGGGCGGGCAGGCCGGCGGCCCTGAGCATGCCGATCGCGATGTGCGAGAAGTCCTGGCAGACGCCCGACTTGCTCTCCCAGGCCTCGCGGCCGCTGGTGTGCACGCCGGTCGCGCCGGGCACGTAGGACATCGCCTCGTGGATCCAGCCGCAGACGCGCTCGGCGGCGGTGTGCGGTCCGCCGTCCGCGACGCGCTCGCGGAGCTCTTCTCGCAGCGCGGGGCTGAGCCTGGTCCGGCCCGTGGTCCCGGTGAACTCCGCGAGGTCGCCGGACTCGATCACGTCCTCGATCGCCTCCCAGGTCGCGTCGCGCAAGCCCGCGGAGTCCGGCTCCGCCCACGTCGAGGGGCTGGTCTCGACGACGGAGCTCGCGTTGATCGTGAGCGACTCGTGCGGGTCCTGGAGGTCGAAGCTGGTCACCCGGGTGCCCCAGTAGTCCGTGTACTGCGACGTCTGCGCCCGCGGGCCGACCTCCACCCGGCTGGACAGCCGGGTCTGGGCCGCGGTGTCCAGCGGGGTCATCCGCAGTTCGTTGTACGACGCGCGGACCGGGCCGTCATAGCTCAGCGCGGTCTCGTGCCGGATCGCGATGCGCCAGCGGCCGAGGGAGGTGTCTTCGGGCTCGAATATCGACATCGTCGTGGTCTCCCTCAGTCCTCGCGGTGCTGCCAGGCCAGCGGCGCGCTGTACTGGAAGTATTCGTCGGCCACGTGCCGGGTCGCGGTGACGCAGCCCTCCTGCAGCTCCTTGAGATACGCCGTCAGCTGGGTGCCGAGGGTGCGGTCCTCGGCGTACTCGAGCATCGTGCGCATCCGTCCCACGTCGCGGCGCGCGGACGGCAGGCCTCTGCCGACCAGTCCTAGGTGTCCGCCGGATGCCGCGAAACCATCGCCCGCGAGCGTGGCGAGGCATTGCTCGGCGACGCTGAGCGCGTGGATGACCGAGCGCGGGAACGTCTGGTCCAGCAGCAGGAATCGCGCCGCGGACTGCGGGTCGCGGCCCCAGCCGAGCGAGCGGCGGTGCGGTTCGTCGGCTCCGGCGGCGCGCAGCAGCGTCGACCAGTCCGGCGCGTTGCGGGAGGCGACCATCTTGGCCGACAGCAATCGCGCCGTCATGTCCACCCGCTCCAGGCTGCGGCCGGTCGTCAGGAACAGCCAGCCGTCGTCGCGGCTCATCGTCGAGTCGGCGAGGCCGCAGAACAGCGCCGCGCGTTCCCGGACGAACCGCAGATAGGCGTACGGTCCGAGCCGGCCGGCGGCCTTGCGCTGGCCGGGCAGCGCGTGCCAGGTGGCGTTCAGGCACTCCCACGCCTCGGTCGAGATCACCTCGCTCACGCCACGTGCGTTGTCCCGGGCCGCGCACCACGCCCCGGACACGGCGCTGGGGCTGGCCGTGTCGAAGCCGAGCAGGTCCATGACCCCGACCGCGTCGTACCTGGCTCCCCGCGGGTCGGCGGGCTTCACGCCGAGGATGGCGTAGAGCGTGCGGCACGCGGCGTGCTCGTCGGTCGCGGGATCGTCGAGCAGTCGGTGCATGAAGGCGTCGAGGATGCGTGCCGTGTCGTCGGCGCGCTCGACGTACCGGCCGAGCCAGAACAGTGACTCGGCGATCCGGCTGAGCATGAACCGTCCTCCTTCGCCTATTTCGCCTGCTGCTGTTGCTGTTGCTGTTGCTGCTGTTGCTGCTGGAAGCCGTCGGCGCCGGGTCCCGCGAGCCGGCCGGCCACGGCCTCGGCGGGATCCAGCTGGCCGTCGACCGCGTCGCTTCCGTCGGATTGCGCGGGGCTCACGGCGTCCGGGTCGAAGTCCGGGGCGAGCACCCAGGTGTCCTTGGAGCCGCCGCCCTGGCTGGAGTTCACGATCAGCGCGCCCTCGCGCAGCGCCACGCGGGTGAGCCCGCCCGGCAGCACCCAGACCCGTTCCCCGTCGTTGACCGCGAACGGGCGCAGGTCGATGTGCCGCGGCGCGAACCGGTCGGTGGTGAACGTCGGCGAGGTGGAGAGCGCGACCGGACGCTGCGCTATCCAGCCGCGCGGGTTCTTCGCGACCTGGGTCCGCAGGTTCACCAGGGTCTTCTCGTCGGCGGCCGGACCGATCACGATGCCCTTGCCGCCCGCGCCGTCCACCGGCTTCAGGACGAGGTCGGCGAGGTGGTCGAGCACGAATTCGAGGCGTTCCGCGTCCTCGAGGCGGTGCGTCTCGACGTTGTCGAGCACCGGGTCCTCGCCGAGGTAATACCTGATCAGCTCTGGAATGTAGGTGTATATGAGCTTGTCGTCGGCGGCGCCGCAACCGACCGAGTTGGCGATCGTCACGCTCCCGGCGCGGGCGGCGTTCAGCATTCCGGGGACGCCGATGACGGATTCGGGCCGGAAGTGCAGCGGGTCGATGAAGTCATCGTCGATGCGCCGATAGATGACGTGCACCGGCTCGTCCCCCGCCGTCGTGCGCATCCGGACCTCGTTGCCGACGCAGAACAGGTCGCGCCCCTCGACGAGCTGAACGCCCATCAGCCGCGCCAGCAGCGCGTGCTCGAAGTACGCCGAGTTCGCCACACCGGGCGTGAGCACGACGACGGTCGGGTCGACGACGTCCGGAGGGGCCGCGGCGCGCATCGCCGCGAGCAGCCGCACCGGGTAGTCGTCCACGGGACGCACGCGCTGCTCGGCGAACAGGCCGGGGAATGTGCGGGTCATGATGCGCCGGTTCTCCAGCACGTAGCTGACCCCGGAGGGCACCCGCACGTTGTCCTCTAGGACCCGGAAGCGGCCGTCCACGTCGCGCACCAGGTCGATGCCCGCGACGTGCACGCGCACCCCGTTCGCCGGCTCGATGCCGTGCGCCGCGCGGTGGAATCCGCTGCCGGTCAGCACGACCGAGCGCGGAACGATCCGGTCACGGAAGACGTTCGCCGGCCCGTAGACGTCGGCGAGGAAGGCCTCGAGGGCCAGCACCCGCTGCCGCACCCCGCGGTCGATCAGATCCCATTCCTCGGCGGCGATCACCCGCGGCACCAGGTCCAGCGGGAAGGGCCGCTCCTCGCCGTCGAAGGCGAAGGTGACTCCGCGGTCGGTGAACGCGCGGGCCACCTGGTCGGCGCGCAGCCGCAGCTCACTCGGGTCGAAATGCTCCAGCGCCGCGCGCACGGCCTTGTAGGCCGGCCGCGGCTGGGCCGGTCCCGAGAACATCTCGTCCCAGGCCGCGCCCAGTGCGTACTCCTCGAACACATCCGCCATGTCCGAAAGGTAGAGGCGGGATGTTTCCGAACCATGACAACCGTGGTGATCTTTGTGTCGGGTGCCGGTCCCGATTTCGGGACCGGCACCCGGTTCTCACGAGATCAGTCTGCTCAGACTCCGGCGAGCGCGGGGGTCTCCGCGTCCTCGTCGATCGTCGCCCCACTGAGCACGGCGCGGGCCCGATCGCGGTCCAGCACGCCCTCCCACGCCGCGACGACGAAGGAGCCGACCGCGTTGCCGCACGCGTTGGTCAGCGCCCGGGCGGTGGACATGAAGCGGTCGATGCCGAAGATCAGCATGATGCCGGTGACTGGGATCGTGCCGACCGAGGCGAGCGTGGCGGCCAGCACGATGAATCCGGACCCGGTCACGCCCGCCGCGCCCTTCGAGGTCAGCAGCAGGATCGCGAGGATGCCGAGCTGCTGCGCGAGGGAGAGATGGGTGCCGGTGGCCTGCGCGACGAACAGCGCCGCGAGGGTCAGGTAGATGCAGGTGCCGTCGAGGTTGAAGGAGTATCCGGTCGGCACCGTGAGGCCGACCACGTCCTCCGGCACGCCCGCGCGCTCGATCTTGCGCATCAGCCGCGGCAGCACCGTCTCGCTCGACGAGGTGCCGAGCACGATCAGCAGTTCGTCCTTGATATAGCGCAGCAGCGACAGGACGTTGAGCCCGAAGGCCGCGCAGACCGCGCCGAGCGCCACGATCACGAAGATCGCGCAGGTGCCGTACATCAGGCCGATCAGCGAGCCGAGGCTGGTCAGCGTGTGCACGCCGTATTTGCCGACGGTGAAGGCCATCGCACCGAACGCGCCGACGGGGGCCGCGTACATGATGATGCGCAGAATCGCGAAGAACACCTTGCCGAGCTTCTCGACGCCCGCCGCGACTCCGGCCGCCGGCTCGCCGACCAGCTTGATCGCGACGCCGAAGAGCACCGCGAAGAACACCACCTGCAGGTCGCTGCCGGTCGAGGTGAACGCGCCGAGCGCGCTCGGCGGCACGATCTCGGTGAGGATCGACCAGAATCCCTGGGCCCTGCCCTCGGCGGCGTACTGCGCCGCGCTGCCGGTGAGCTTCAGCGAGGCCGGGTCGGCGTGGATCGAACTGCCCGGGTGCAGCACGTCGATCGCGATCAGGCCGAGCACGAGGGCGACGGTGGTCATGCCCTCGAAGTAGATGAGGGATTTGATCCCGATCCGGCCGACCTTGCGTAGATCGTCGACGCCCGCGATGCCGCCGACGACCGTCACGAAGATGATCGGGCCGACGACCATCGTGATCATGGATACGAACACCGTGCCGAGGGGCTCGAGATTGGTGCCGGCCTTGGGCCAGGCCGCACCGACCACGACCCCGGCCACGATCCCCACCAGTACCCACACGTACAACTGCCGATACCACCCCGACCGGCCTCTCACCGCCGTGCTCGTCGCTGCACTCGCCGCCATGCGAAGACTCCCAACACCTGGGCCACCACACCGTGACCGTCCCCCAGACCATCGCGGACGGCGACCCCGCAGGTCAGCATTACGCGCATTTCGAATCTGAACGGTGGATGCGACACTGTGCGGATGCGCGAGACTGTGCCCCCACGTCTGGTGCGGCGGCTGCTCCGCCGCACCTCGCGCCTGAGCATCTCCAAGCAGGTCCTGTTCATGCAGCTCGCGATGGCCGTGCTGCTGACGACCGCCGGGATCACGATCGCTATCCAGCAGGCGCGCAACACAGACTTCGATCATGCGCGCGCCGAAACACTGGCCCTGGCGGAGACCGTCGCGGCGGCCCCCGGCACGGCCGCCGCCGTGCGGAGCGGCGACCCGACGACGGATCTGCAGCCGATCGCGTCGAGCATCGAGAAGTCCACCTCGGTGGACTTCATCGTGATCATGAGCCCGGCCGGGATCCGCTACACGCATCCGAACCCGGACGAGATCGGCAAGCACTACATCGGCGACACGGCTCCCGCGCTGGCCGGGCACCCGTTCAGCGAGGTCTACACGGGCACGCTCGGGCCCTCGGTCCGCTCCGTCGCCCCGATCTACGCGGCGAACGGCAGGATCGTCGGCCTGGTCTCGGTCGGCATCACGCTGGAGCGCGTCTCGACGATCGCCGGACGGCAGCTTCCGCTGATCCTGGCCATCGCGCTCGGCGTCGTCGCGCTGATCGGCCTCGGATCCTGGGCACTGTCCAGGCGCCTGAGCAAGCAGACCCTGGGCCTGGGACCCCAGGAGATAACCCGTCTCTACGAACACCACGACGCTGTGTTACACGCGATGCACGAGGGTCTGGTCGTCCTCGACCGGCGACGCAGAGTCCTGC
The DNA here is from genome assembly GCF_035552695.1 of Actinospica sp. NCBI lineage: Bacteria > Bacillati > Actinomycetota > Actinomycetes > Catenulisporales > Actinospicaceae > Actinospica > Actinospica sp. The sequence continues at coordinate 103,062 of NZ_DASZKT010000044.1, read as the reverse complement.
TGATGAACGACGAGGCGCTGCGACTGCTGGATCTTGACCCGGCCGAGGATCCGGGCGGCCGCACGGTCGCCGGTCTCGGCCTCGATCCCGCGTTCGCGGAACTGCTCGGTTCCGGCCGTGACGCGCACGACGAGACGCACCTGGCCGGCGCGCGCGTGCTCGCGGTCAACCAGTCGCGGGCCATGCGCGACGGCCGCGACCTCGGCACGGTCGTCACGCTGCGGGACCACACGGAACTGCGTGCGCTGGCCGGCGAACTGGACTCGGCTCGCGCGTTCGCCGACGCGCTCTCGGCGAGCGCGCACGAGGCCGCGAACCGCTTGCACACCGTCGTCACGCTGATCGAACTGGACCGTCCGCAGGACGCGGTCCGCTTCGCGACGACGGAGTTGGCCGCGTCGCAGGGCCTGATCGATCGGCTGCTCGGCGCGGTCGGCGACGAGGCGGTCGCCGCACTGCTGCTCGGTAAGATCTCGCAGGCGGCCGAGCGCGGCGTCGAGATCGCGATCGGCGAGGACACCGCCGCGCCGGATCTCGCCGTGCCCAACCGGGATCTGATCACGATCCTCGGCAACCTGATCGACAACGCGGTCGACGCGGCGGCCGCGACCGAAGTGCCGCACCGCGTCTCGGTCAGCCTGTGCTCGGGAGCCGAGGGCGTGCGAATCCGCGTGGCCGACACCGGCGCGGGCATCGCGCCCGAGCACGCTGACGAGATCTTCACTCGCGGCTGGACGACGAAGCAGGAGGCCGGTCACGGCATCGGCCTGGCGCTCGTGCGGCACAGCGTCGGGCGGAACGACGGAACGATCGCGATCGCCGTCGATCCCGTCCTCGGCGGCGCGGCGATCACCGTGTCCCTGCCGACATCCGCCGGCGCCCGCGTCGGCCTGCTGGAAGATCGGGCCGAGGTATGACGTCCCCATCCCAGCCTCTGATCAATACCCTGATCGTCGAGGACGATCCGGTGCTCGCCGAGGCCCATCGCGCGTTCACCGAGCGGGTCCCCGGCTTCGCCGTCGCGGGCGTCGCGCACCTCGGCACGGACGCGCTGCGCCTCGTCGCGACCCGCCCGGTGGACGTGCTGCTGCTCGACGTGAATCTGCCGGACATCAGCGGAATCGAACTCTGCCGCTCGCTGCGCTCGCACGGCAACGCGGTGGACGTCATCGCCGTGACCTCGGCCCGCGACCTGGCGACCGTCCGCGCGGCCGTGTCGCTCGGCGTCGTGCAGTATCTGCTGAAGCCCTTCGCGTTCGCGTCGTTCCAGGACAAGCTTCAGGCGTACGCCGAATACCGTCGCCGCGCCGCGCAGGCTCCGCGGCAGCTCGCCCAGACGGACGTGGACCGCGCACTCGCCGCGCTGCACGAAAGCCCGACGCCGGCTCTGCCCAAGGGCCTGACCGAAGCGACGCTCGGCGCGATCGTCGAACTGCTGCGGAAGAGCGGCGGCGGCCTGTCGGCGGCGCAGGTGTCGCAGGGTGTGGGTATCGTCGTGCAGACGGCCCGTCGCTACCTGGAGTATCTGGTCAGCCAACGCCTCGCCGCACGCACCCCGATATACGGCGGCGCCGGACGCCCCGAGCAGCTGTATCAGTGGACGGGAAGCTCGACGCCGTCGTAACCGCGTGGCGGGTGAGCTCAGCCGCTGAAGCTGGACGGGTTGTAGCAGGTGTCGCTGGACGAGTCGAACAGTGGCGTGGTGTCCACCGGCTCGTCGCTCGGCGGGTTGACGATGACCTGCGCGGAGTTCTGGGTCAGGTTGTCCTCGCAGTTGATGACATCGCTGTCGGACTGGGCGCCCTGACCGCCGACCCAGAGGTCGATGTGGTACAGCCCGGGACCGCCGTCGGGGCCCGAACCCGTCCAGTCCTCATCGCACTCGACGCAGTCGTCCTCCATGATGAAGTACCGGTGCAGGTACGGGTAGTAGACGATCGTGCCGATCGGCAGCTCGGCCTGGTCGGTGGCGTAGGTGATCGGGTCGGAGTAGGTGCCCGTTCCCCCGGCCGCGTCGTGGATGGTGTTGTAGCCGTCGCTCGCCGGGTACGCGATCGCGTTTCCGGGAGGCGAGTTGTCCGGCCAGCCGTACAGCGTGACCAGGAAGTTCTGCGTGTCGGCGTGAGCGGCCGTGGTGGACGCCGTAACGCCGAGCGTGGTGAGCGCGAGCGTCATGGTCCCGCCGGCGAGCGTGGCGAGGCGCCGCTTGGTCAAGCGCATGTGTGGGTGATCCTCTCCATTCTCAGGCACCGACCCCCCAAGGCCGATGCATCGAATTAGTTAGATTTACTAACTCGGAGGGGAAAGTACTTCGCGTCCGGAGGACCGTCAAGAGGCCCGCCGCGATCAACGCAGCGGGCCTCTTGACGCGTGAATGTCTTCTTCGAGGTCCTCGTGAAGACCTCGTATTGAGGAGCTATCCGACGTGAGGGGCACGATTCTGTGAGCGGCTGTCAGTTTCAGTCCGTGCCGGACTCGAGGGCGGTGCGGTTCAGCAGCTCCTCGTCCGGGAGCTCGGCGGGGATCGCGTCGCCGCGCTCGGCGATCGCCTCGGCGCCGCCCTCCGACAGCGCGCCGATCAGCGCAGTACTCTGACCGGCACCGGTGAGCGCCACCTGCGCGGTGCCGACCATGCCGAGGCTGGCATACTGCTCCAGTTTCGCGCGCGAGTCGGCGATGTCGAGGTTGCGCATCGTCAGCTGGCCGATTCGGTCGACCGGGCCGAAGGCGGCGTCCTCGGTGCGCTCCATGGAGAGCTTGTCCGGGTGGTAGCTGAACGCCGGGCCGCTCGTCTCCAGGATCGAGTAGTCCTCGCCGCGCCGCAGCCGCAGCGTGACCTCGCCGGTGACGGCCATGCCGACCCAGCGCTGCAGCGACTCGCGGAGCATCAGCGACTGCGGGTCCAGCCAGCGGCCCTCGTACATCAGGCGGCCGAGGCGGCGGCCCTCGTTGTGGTAGCTGGCGACGGTGTCCTCATTGTGGACCGCGTTGACCAGGCGCTCGTAGGCCGCGTGCAGCAGGGCCATTCCGGGCGCCTCGTAGATGCCGCGGCTCTTGGCCTCGATGATGCGGTTCTCGATCTGGTCCGACATGCCGAGGCCGTGCCGACCGCCGATCGCGTTGGCCTCCAGCACCAGCTCCAGGGCGGTGTCGAAGCGCTTGCCGTTGATCGTGACCGGCCGGCCCCGCTCGAAGCCGATCGTCACGCCCTCGGGCTCGATGCTCACCGCGGGATCCCAGAAGCGCACACCCATGATCGGCTCGACGATCTCGATGCCGGTGTCGAGGTGCTCGAGCGACTTGGCCTCGTGCGTCGCGCCCCACAGGTTGGCGTCCGTGGAGTAGGCCTTCTCCTTGCTGGAGCGGTACGGCAGCTTGCGGGCGAGCAGCCACTCGGACATCTCGGTGCGGCCGCCGAGCTCGTTGACGAAGTCCGCGTCGAGCCAGGGCTTGTAGATGCGCAGCGAGGGGTTGGCCAGCAGGCCGTACCGGTAGAAGCGCTCGATGTCGTTGCCCTTGTAGGTCGAGCCGTCGCCCCAGATCTGCACGCCGTCCTCGAGCATGGCGCGCACCAGCAGGGTGCCGGTCACGGCGCGGCCGAGCGGGGTGGTGTTGAAGTAGGTGCGGCCGCCCGACTTGATGTGGAACGCACCGCAGGCGAGCGCCGCCAGGCCCTCCTCCACCAGCGCGGCACGGCAGTCGACGAGCCGGGCGAGCTCGGCGCCGTACTCCGCGGCACGGTCGGGCACCGAGGCGATGTCGGCCTCGTCGTACTGGCCGATGTCGGCCGTGTACGCGCAGGGCACAGCGCCCTTCTCGCGCATCCACGCGACAGCTACGGACGTGTCGAGCCCTCCGGAGAAGGCGATTCCGACACGTTCCCCGACAGGGAGGGAGGTGAGTACCTTGGACACGATCAGAATTATATGCACTCGACTGCACGACTATGCAAGTCGGTCCAGATCCCGGGCGTGTCGCGTCGTCTGCGAGGACGTTACCGGGACGCGTCGGCGCTCTGCGGCTGCGACTCGCCCAGATACTCGTGCACGCGCACGGCCAGCAGCAGGGCCGCGGACTGGTCTCCGTCGCCCGCGTGCGAATCGAGAAAGGGCCGCAGTTCGTTGAGCCGATAGCGCACGGTATTGGGATGCACGGCGAGATCGGCGGCGACTTCTTTCAGCTTGCCCTGACACCGCAGATAGGCCGAGAGCGTCGGCAGCACCCAGCTTCGGTCCGCCAGCCGTCCGAGCGGACGCAGGCAGCCCTGGGCGAATCGGCGTGCCCGGTCGGGGTCGGCGACGAGCGAGGCGAGCGGCGCGAGTTCCTGGCAGTCGTATATGGCGCTCGGCGTTGAACTCAGCCGCGTGCCGACCTGCATCGCGTCGACCGCCTCGCGGTAGCTGTGCCGGATCTCGTCGGGCCCTTCGGCGATCGCGCCCACCGCGACGGTGAAGGGCGTGCGGGCGTTGGTGAAGCGGGCGAGCCGGCGCAGCAATGCGTCCCGGCCACCCGCGGAGTCGACCGGACACGCCGCGACGACGCTGCGCAACCGCGTCGTCCAATAGCCCGCGCGCACCTCGCGGACGAGCGCGGCGGCCACGTCGTCCAAGGAGATGCGAGCCTGCTGCGGGACTTCGACCACGACGACGCAGTGCGGCGCGTTGAGCTTGACCGCGTGGTGGTACTGATCGCGCCCGCGGTCGGAGAGGATCGCCTCGAACAGGGCCGAGCGGCTGAGTTCCGGCTCGTGCGCCGAGCGCAAGGCTTCGTCGGCGTACGCCTGCTCGGCGGCCGTGGTGAGCCGGTCGGTGAATTCGAGCATGCGCGTCGAAAGCGGCGCGATCAAATCCTGGTCGACCGGCAACTCAAGGGTCTCCTGCCACACGACACGCGCGGCGATTCGGTACGCGCGCATCATCGCGTCCATGCCGACGCCCTGGATCGCGCGACGGCGGATCGCCTCCAGCACGGGCCGCAGCAAATCCGCGTCGACCGGCCGGTCCTGTTCCAGGAAGTCGAGCCAGGAGCGAAGCCCGGCGAGCGAGACCGCTGTCATGTCGGCGAGTACGAGAGGGTCGTTGACCCGTGCATACTGTGGAATCTCGGCACGACCACACCCATCGGTTCCTGTGGGATGTGGGCTGATTTGCGATAGATTCGACGCGTGGCTTCAATCGGTTCGCCGCGCCCGGCGCGTGTCGCGCTCGTGGGTACCGGCGGCATCGCGGAAAACGCCCATCTGCCCGCTCTTCGATCTCTCGGCGACCGTGTCACGGTGGTCGCCGCCCTCGACACCGATCCGGCGCGGCTCGCCGATTTCACGGCCCGGCACGGGATTCCGGCCGCACGCGCCGACCTCGCCGAACTCCTCGAACGTGACAAGCCAGACCTCGTACACCTGTGCACCCCGCCGGCCGCGCACGCCGCGGACGCGATCCAGTGCCTCGACGCCGGTGCGTGGGTGCTCATCGAGAAGCCGCCCGCGCGCAGCCTGGCCGAGTACGACCGGATCACCGCCGCCGAGGGCACGGTTCCTTCGGGTCCTTACGCGTCGGTCGTCTTCCAGCACCGCTTCGGGTCGGCCGGGCTACGGCTGGCCGGACTCGCTCGCGCGGGCACGCTCGGGAAACCGCTGGTCGCCCAGTGCGTGACGGCCTGGTACCGGGATCACGCGTACTACGAGGTGCCCTGGCGCGGCCGCTGGGACACCGAGGGCGGCGGGCCGACCATGGGCCACGGCATCCACCAGATGGATCTGATGCTCGCCGTGCTCGGCGAGTGGGACGAGGTCCGCGCGATGACCGGCACCCTGGACCGCGATGTCGAGACGGAGGATGTGTCCGCGGCCGTCGTCCGCTTCGCATCCGGCGCGATCGCGACCGTGCTCAACAGTGTTCTGTCACCGCGCGAGGAGAGCTACCTGCGCTTCGACTTCACGAACGCGAGCGTCGAGGTCAGGCACCTGTACGGATACGGCGACGACGACTGGACCTTCACTCCTGCTCCGCACGCGAATGTCAGCGGGGTCTGGCGAATAGAGCATCCTGACACTCCTAGCTCGCATCAGGCTCTGCTCCCCCACGTGATAGACGCCTGGGAGCAGGGGCGACGTCCTCCGCTCAGCGGAGCCGACGGGCGCGCGACGCTTGAGCTGGCCACGGCGATCTACCGGGCCGCGGCCACTGGTGTGCCGGTGCGCCGCGAGGATCTCGGCCCGCACGACCCCTTCTACCACCGGCTCGACGGGAGGCACAGACCATGACGGCGACCGATGAACTCACCTCCGCGCTCCTCGATGACAATGCGGATGCGTCCGTAATCGCGGCTCGCGTGGGCGACCGCGAGCTGTTCCGATACAGCTACCGGCCCGCACTCGATCCGTTCGAATGTCCGGCCCCTTACTTCCATCCGCTCCGGACGCTCGGCGGCGGCACGGTGACCAACCATCGGCCGAACGACCACCGCTGGCACAAGGGCCTGGCGATGACGATCTCGCACCTGTCCGGTCAGAACTTCTGGGGCGGCGGTACGTACGTGCACGGCGACGATGGTCACGGGTACGTGAACCTGCCGAACGTCGGCAGCCTCGCGCACCGGGAGTTCGAGTCCTTCGACGCCGACGGCTTCTCAGAGCACATCGATTGGATCTCTGCGGACGGCGAGCACCGGATCGCCGAGACGCGGCGGATCGCAGTGCTCGACGTCGACCCGGAAGACGGTCGGTGGACGCTGCAATTCGACACCGAACTGCTCAACGTCAGCGGCCGCGTGCTGGATATCGGCAGCCCGACCGTGTTCGGCCGCGTCCTCGCGGGCTACAGCGGATTCTTCTGGCGCGGGCCACGGTCGTTCGCGGGCGGGAGCGTGATCGCAGGTGGCGGGCTCGAAGGCCCGGAAGTGATGGGCCAACGCGCGCCTTGGCTCGCGTACAGCGGGGAGTTCGACGGAATCGACGGGCGCGCGACGCTCGTCTTCCGCGCCGCGCCCGACACGGCTGGCGGTGAGCCGTACTGGTTCGTGCGCAGCGAGCCGTTCGCCGCGGTCAACCCGTCGCTCGCCTATTATCAGGGCTTGGACTTGCCAGCGGACGAGACGCTGACCCGCAGCTACCGCGTCACCATCGCGGACGGCGCCTGGGACCGCGCACGCGTCGAGGCCCACCTCGCGGGGCAGTCATGGTGACCGCGCGCCCGGCATTCCCGGGTGCCGCGGCCGTTTCGGGGCTGCGGGTCTACGACTGGTCCGCCGAGGACGGGCTCTGCGGCGGGTCCCCGCACGTGCATCTGGCCTGCACGGAGGCGTACCTGGTCGTCGGCGGACGCGGCGCGCTGCACACGCTTACCGTCGCGGGGCTGGAACGTACGCCGCTGCATGCCGGTGTCGTCGCCTGGTTCGGGCCTGGCACCGTGCACCGCGCGGTGAATCTGGACGGCGCGCTCAAGGTCGTGGTCGTGATGCAGAACAGCGGCCTGCCCGAGGCGGGCGACGCGGTGCTCACCTTCCCGCCCGAGCATCTCGAGTCGGCGGACAGCTACCGGCTCGCCGCGACGGCCGAGGACGACGCGGGCGCCCGGAGACGCCGTGACCTGGCCGTCGCGGGTTACCTGTCGCTCCTCGACGCGGTCGCCGCCGGCGATCCCGGCCCCTTGGCGGAGTTCTACCGTCAAGCCGTTCGGCTGCGATCAGAGCTCTTCGACTCCTGGGAGAAGGTGCTGCGTTCCGGAGCCCTCGCCGCCGCCGAACGCACCGCTGACGAGCTCACGGCACTGAGACAGGGCCGGATCGACCATCTTCTCGACGCCGCGCTGCGAGTCGAGGACGCACCGGAGCCCGCGCAGCGTGCGTTCGGGATGTGCGGACGACTTGACCGCTACAAGCTCGGATGACAGCGCCTAGACGCCGCCTACTTGCCGAGAACCGCGTTGAGCGACTGCTCGATCGTCGGGTACTGGAACGTGAACCCGGCCTTGAGCAGGCCCGCGGGCACGGCGCGGCAGCTGCCGGTGATGCCCGAGGTGAATTCGCCGATCGCGATCTTGAGCGCGAATTCGGGCACTGAGGCGATCGTCGGGCGGTGCATCGCGCGACCCATCGCCTTCGTGATCTCGCGGTTGGTCAGCGGCTCGGGCGCGGCGAAGTTGAGCGGGCCGACGACGCCGTCGTCGTCGATGGCGAAGCGCAGCGCCGCGATGTGGTCGGCGAGCGCGATGAACGGCCAGTACTGGTTGCCCGAGCCGAGCCGTCCGCCGACGCCGTAGCGGAACAGCGGAAAGAGCTTGCCCCAGGCGCCGCCCTTGGCGGAGACGACCAGGCCGGTGCGCGGGTGCACGACGCGGATGCCCGCCTGCGCGGCCGGGGCGGCGGCATCCTCCCATTCGATGCAGAGCCCTGCGAGGAAGTCCTTGCCGGCCGGGGTGCTCTCGTCGACGACGCGGTCGCCGGTGTCTCCGTAGTAGCCCACGGCCGAGGCGGAGACCAGCACGCGCGGCTTGACCTCGAGGGCCGCGACGGCCCGCGCGATCGTCTGGGTGCCGAGCACGCGGCTGTCCCGCAGCTCCTTCTTGTACGCGTCGTTCCACCGCTTGTCGCCGATGCCGGCGCCCGCGAGGTGCACGACGGCCTCGACGCCCTCGAGCGCGCCGGACTGCACGGTCCCGGCCTTCGGGTCCCAGGTCGCCGACTCGCTGCCGTCGCCCGCCGAGGCCGAGCCGCCGCGGGTCAGCCGCAGCACCTGGTGGCCGTCGAGCAGGAGGGAACGGGTGAGGGCGGATCCGATGAGTCCGGTGGATCCGGTGATCGCGACGCGCATGGCGTCCTCCCGAGAGCAGAGCGTTTTATACTTCAAACATAGTCAGGAGCGATCGTACGCCCCGATCGCCGCGAAGGCGAACCGGGCCCGTCCATTAAGGTCAGGACCATGTCCCCGAGCACCCCGCGCTGGCTCGACGCCGAGGAGCGCCGCGCCTGGATCGCCTACATGGCCAGCAGCACGCTACTCGAGGACTACCTCGACCGGCAGTTGCGACGCGATGTCGGAATCACCCATGCGGACTACTCGCTGCTCGCGCGGCTGAGCAATTCGCCCGATCAGGCGTTGGGCATGTCCGAGCTCGCCGAACAGATGAAGATCACCCGCAGCCGCCTGACGCATGCCGTCACCCGTCTGGAGAACGCCGGCTACGTCGAGCGCCGCGAGCACCCCACCGACCGCCGCGGCCAGCTCGCCGCCCTCGCCCCCGCCGGCCGGGAGCTGCTGGAACGCGCGGCCCCCGACCACGTCGAGGCCGTCCGGCACGCCGTCTTCGACGCGCTGACTCCGGATCAGGTCCGGCAGTGGGGCGAGATCAGCGCCTCCATCTACGCGGCCATCGAGGGCGTGACGTCCGACCCGCTTCCGTGGCACCGGCGCTGAGCCGGCTGAGGGGTACGGACGTTACCCGGAAGAACCCGCCCCCTCCCGCGGCGCGCATCGCGGCGTCTTCCGTGTGATCGTTGACGGCGTACCCCGTACATCGCTCGGATCGAAGGGAACGCGCCATGCGCACCACCACTCTCGGCCCCACCGGACCGCAGGTCGGCGTCGTCGGCCTCGGCTGCATGGGCATGACCGCCAGCTACGACATGGAGACGCCGCGGGACGAGGCCACGTCGATCTCCGTCATCCACCAGGCACTCGACCTCGGCGCGACGCTGATCGACACCGCCGACGTCTACGGCCCGTACACCAACGAGGATCTCGTCGGCCGCGCCCTGGCCGGTGGGCGCCGGGACCGCGCTGTTCTCGCGACGAAGGTCGGCCTCGTGCGCGACCCGGCGCGGCCGACCGAGCTCAAGTTCGTCAACAACGGCCGCCCGGAGCACGTCCTGGCCTCGATCGACGCGAGCCTCACCCGGCTCGGCACCGACCACGTCGACCTGTACCAGCTGCACCGCGTCGACCCGGACGTTCCGATCGAGGAGACGTGGGGCGCGATGGCCGAGGTCGTGAAGGCGGGCAAGGCGAAGGCGATCGGCATGTCCGAGGTGACGGTCGATCAGATCGAGCGCGCCGGCTCGGTGCACCCCGTGGCCTCGGTCCAGTCCGAGTTTTCCCTCTGGACGCGCGACGTCCTCGCCGAGGTGCTGCCGTACACCGAGAGCCACGGCATCGCCCTCCTGCCCTTCTCCCCGCTCGGCCGCGGCTTCCTCACCGGGAACTTCCAGTCCTTCGACGAGCTGCCGAAGGAGGATTTCCGCCGCAGCCTCCCGCGCTTCCAGCAGGACGCGCTCAAGGCCAACCTCGCGCTCGTCGCGCGCGTCCGCGAGATCGCCGAGCGGGCCGGCATCTCGCCCGCTCAGGTCGCGCTCGCCTGGGTGATCGCGCGGGGCCGCTACGTCGTCCCGATCCCCGGCACCAAGACCCCGAAGTACCTCCTCGACAACGTCGCGGCCGGCGAGGTGCAGCTCTCCCCCGCTGACCTCGCCGACCTCGACGCGCTGCCCGCCCCGGTGGGCGGACGGTACTGACGCTTACGCGGCCTAGCCGGCGCGGCCGGAGGTGCCCGGCACGAGCGGGTGGACCTCGAAGCCCGAGCAGAGGTTGCCCGGCGCCGGGAACGGCGTGGACTGCCGGGTGTTCGGCGGGGTGATCAGCACCTTGCCGGAATCCATGCCGGGGCAGTTCGCGCCGACCGGGGTCTCGCCGTTCGGCGGCGCGTCGAGCCATTCGAGGACGGTCGACGCGGCGGAGCCGGGCTTGAGCACGATCGTGGCGGGGCTCGGATACTGGCCGCCCATGTAGCCGCGCTGCGTCCGCGTCGCGTTCAGCACGACCTGCCCCGGCGTGTCGGTCACCCCGGCGCCGGGGTAGCCCTCCACCGAGCACGGCACGGATCCCGTGTTGGTGATCACGACGACCCAGCCCGCGTGCCCGAGCGCGGCCCCGGACGAGACCGTCGTGACCTTCAGTTCGGTCTCGCCGCACGCGGGCGTCCCCGCGGCGGCGCCGGTGCCGGCGCTGTTGCTCGCGCCCGCGGTCGTCGACACCGCGCCGGTCGACGAATTCGTGGCGCCGCCGGTCGTCCCGGTGGCAATCGCGGTCGCCGCGCCCGACGTCGTCGCCCCTCCGCTCGCCGCCGACTGCGCGCTCGACGTACACCCGCTCAGCGCCGCGGCAGCCACCATCGCCCCCAGCACCGAGGCGGTCCCCACGCCCAACTTCGAGTACTTCATCGCGACCCCGCGTCCTTCTCCACCCGCGGCGGGTGTCTCCCGCCCTCGAATAAACAAGACGATCCGGCGGACCAACGGTTGTCACGACTCAGTTGCGAACCGTATTCAGTCTCAGCAGGACGGCCGACCACTCCGGGAGCCGGACCGTGAGGGAGCGGAAGTCCTGGTGCCAGGAGACGTCGGCTTCGTTCGGGGAGGTGGGGAAGACGACCTCGGGGCGGATGGCGCGGTCGGCGATCCAGGGGATGGGGAGGTCGACCGCGAGGTTATCGGCGGCGCGTCGCCAGACGAGGACGTAGCCGGCGGTGGAGGAGTCCGACGCGACTTCGAGGGCCACGGCGACCCAGCCGTCCCGCCACTTGGGGAGGCCGAGCGGCCAGTGCGGCAGTGCGGTCGGGAGGTGGGCGCGCAGTTCGCGGTAGGCGGCCAGCGATTGGTGCGTGAGTGCTTCCTGTTCGGGCCGCAGCAGGTCGAGGCGGCCGCTGAGGTGGATGCGGCCGAGCAGGGCGCCGGCGAGGTTGAAGGCCGTTTCGCGGTCGGTCATCGCAGGCACCGGATACGCCCACATGGCCGACTGTTCGGGCGCGACGGCCATCGGGGCGGCGGCGGCGATCGCGGGGAGCAGGCGGAAGTCGGTCTGGTCGGTGACCGAGTGCAGTTGCGCGGTGGCGAGCATCGCGTGGTCGGTGCGCAAGCCTCCTGAGGAGCAGCTTTCGATGACAAGGCCGGGGTGGCGGTCGAGCACGGACTCGATCCACGCGAGGTACGCGCGGTTGTGCCCGAGCAGCCCGTCGCCGGGACTGTCGGCGTCGTGGTCGGTGCCGGGGCCGATCTCGATGTTGTAGTCGAGCTTCAGGTATCCGAGGCCGAAATCGGTCACGAGGCGGTCGATCGTCGCGTCGAGGTGCTGGCGGGCGGCCGGGTGACGGAAGTCCAACTGGTGACGGCCGCGCTCGGTCAGCCGCCTGCCCGCCCGCTGGAAGAACGCCCCGTCCGGCAGACGGCTCGCGAACGGGCTGCGCACGCCGACCACCTCGGGTTCCAGCCACAGGCCCGGGGTCATGCCGCGTTCGCGGATGAGGTCCATCACCTTGTCGAAGCCGCCGGGGAAGCGTACCGTCGAGGGCTGCCATTCCCCGACGCTGTCCCACCAGCCGTCGGTGTCGTCGTACCAGCCCGCGTCCACGACGAAGTATTCGGCCCCCGCCCTGGCCGCCGCGTCGATCAGCGGCCGCAGCCGCTCGGTGCTCGGGTCGCCGCCGAGGCAGTTCATATAGTCGTTGAAGATGATCGGCAGACGTTCGTGGTCGGCATGGGGGCGACGGGTTACCCGGCGGTGGTTGGTGAGCTGGCCGATCGCGCCCTCCAGGCCGTGCGCGGAGGCGGCGAGGGTCGCGGGGACGGTGGTGAACGTCTCGCCGGGGGCGAGGACCTTCGACCACTGGTTTTCCGCATCGCAGGGTCCGGACAGGCCGACGTATACGGCGTCGTACGTGTCGCCGACCTCCCAGGCCCAGGAGCCGTTGTGCTCGATCTGCCAGACGACGGCGCGGCCGCTCCGCTCGTCCGTGAGCGCGCCCATCGGGAGGTCTTCGGACGAGGACCACGAGCCGGTGCTCGAACGGGCCAAGCGGTTCCGCGCGTCGGGACGGTCGGTGGTGGTCAGGCCGCGCTCGGAGAGGGTGGCGGAGCTCCAACGACCCTCGCCGCACCACGGATTCGCCGCCGTCCACGTGGTGAGGCGGTCCTCCCAGCGGTCGTCGCCGACGGGGAGAACGCCCGGGATGAGCAGGGAGGTGGCATGCAGAAGGACGACCTCCTTGGTACCTGCACTAACGCGGGTCCAGCTGCGGACGGCACTGATACCGGGGTGCTGTTCTAGGCAGGCCACCACGGTGAGGTCGGTGACGGGGTCGTGCGAGGTGATTTCGAGCAGGCTTGAACGATCGGAGCGAGATATCGAGTGGCGCACGTATTGAAGGCGGGAAGACACGGCGCCGCCGATGTGGCGTTTGCCGTTGATGAAATCCCGGGCGTGGCCGGCGAGTTCGATGTGCGACAGCGGAAGAACGGTGCGCGTTTCTGAATCCGTGCTCTCGACGGCCAGCAGGCTTTCGCCGATCCGAAGCTCGGCCAGCCGTGGCGGCTCGCCCTCGGCGCAGTAGAGGGCCAGCTCCAGGACGTCCCCGAAGGTGATGATCATGAGCGTCGCTTTCGATCTCGGCGGGCGGGAGACCCGTTCCCCCGCCCGCGCTCCAGCGGACGGGGGAACAGAGAATTATTCGGCCAGTGCTACAACTGGGCCACTTGGATGTAGTCGAGGTTCGGGACGTAACCGGTGGAGTTCGAGAACTCGATGGTGTTCTCCCCGGCCTTGAGGGTCACGGGAATAGCGACGGTGCGGAAGTTGTCCCAGCTGTAGGTGTTGGCGAACACTTCCGTGGTGGCGGTGCCGCCATTGACCGAGATCTGGGACCAGCGCGATTCGATGTTGGAGTTGTAGTTGCCGGAGCCCGACGTGTCATCGTTCGCATACGCGATGAGCAGCATGTACGTGCCCGCGCTCGCGGCGTACACGTTGTTGAAGGTGAGCGTGTTGGCCGACGCGTCGCCGATCCAGCCGACGTAGTCGCCGCCGGACGCCCACGTGTCGGCCTCGACCGCCGCGGTGCCGGCGCGCGTGTTCGACGAACTCTCCGCCTGGTACGTCGTTCCGGTGCTGCTGGGCGACGCCGCGACGAGCAGGTCTTGCACGGTGCCGGTGCCGCTCGCGGTCACGGTCACCGGGTTGAGGCCGGCCTGCAGGTAAACCGATGCGCTGCCGGTGGATATGGAGCCGGACGTGGACGGGAGCGAGGATCCTGCGACCGGCTCCCCGTTGGCCGTCAGCGTCAGGCTGCTGCCGCCGGCTGCGGAGTACCGGACGCTGGTCGTGTAGTAGCCGTTGGACGGCGCGTACACATCGACCGTCGACGCGGCGCCCGAGGCGAGGTCGAGCGTGCCCTCACCGGTGCCGTCGGACGTGGAGTAGTCATACGAAACCGTCCCGGACGTGCGCCCGAGGGTGGATTCGTATTCGGTCGCCGCCGACGAGGCCGCGCTGAGGATGATCTGGTCCAGCGTGACCTGTCCGGTGGAGTTCCCGAGGGTCGCGTTGTCGACGGCGAGCGTGATCGTGTGCGTTCCCGCGGTCAGCGTCACGGGCACGTTGACGTAGTTGCGCCACAGCCAGTTGAGAGTGGCCGGGTAGTCGACGAATTCGTCGGCCACTCCGTCGATACTCAATGCCTGTGTTGCCCACGTGCCGGTTTCATTGCCGTAGTAGATCGCCAGGTTGTAGGAGCCCGAGGTGGGAGCCGTGACCGAGAAGGCGACGGCGCTGTCCGACTTGCTGATCGAGCCGACGTCCTCGGTGTCCGCGGTCGCGTAGCCGCCCGGATTGCTCTCCGAGCCCTGCGCGTAGACCGTCGCGTCCGTGATCGACGCGGCCGCCGCGTAGTACGCCGCGCTGTACGGGACTGTCGGCGTCGTGGCTGAGGACACGTTCGACGGGGTCAGGACGATGTGGTACGCCGACATCGAGTTCATGTTCGTCAGCGGGACCGTGATCGAGCCGGATGACGTCGAATACGTCGTCCGCGAGATGACCTGCGGCGCCGGACCGGCACCGGAGTACCCGGTCCAGTTGGTCGCCTCGACGGTCGCCGTGACGTGGGACCCGAACACGCTCGACGAGACGCCGTTGACGACGACGTTCGAGGCGCCCGAGGAGCCGCCGAGGATGACCTGGGCCTGCTTGTTTCCCGTGTTGTACGACGCGACGCCCTGCAGTGTGTCCACGGTGTTGGGCGAGGGCGGGGTGACCGCGACCGAGTTGCCGGTCATCCGGGCGTACCAGTAGTACAGCCAATACGCACCGGTCGGCGTGTTCTGCCCCGTCATCAGGTCGTCGAAGTTGCCCGCGATGTCCCAGTAGGCCTGGTCGGCGTAGACCTTGGCCTTCTCGAACATGGCGATCCACTGCACGAGCTGCCCGGGCACGGACAGGTCCGAGCGGTTGCCGTACTCGTCGATGTTGATCGGGATCGGCGTGGTGATGCCCGCCGCGGTCTCGTCAGCGCGGTAGTCGGCGTAGTGCGTGGCGAAATCGGCCAGGCTGGTGCCGGACAGCTCGTGCCAGCTGATCACGTCGGGCAGGTCGCCCGCGGCCTTGGCGTGCGCCAGGAACCCGGGCAGGAACGCCGAGTCGAAGCCGGACTCGTTCGGACCGACGACGAGCGCGCCCGGATCGTCGGACTCGATCTCCGAGTACGTCGCGTCCCACCAGCTGTAGAAGGTGTTGTAGTCGGAGGTGGAGCCGGAGCCGAGGTCGAACCACTGCTGGTCCGGCTCGTTGTAGGGCACGATCTCGAAGTCGGCCCGCTGCGGGCTGGATTCGATCTGGGCCATGATCGTGTTGACGGTGGCGAGGTACGAGGATTCGGTTTCGGTGGGGTACGGCCAGGACGAGTAGACGTCCTGGAGGTACACCAGGATCTTGCCGTTGCCGTCCTCCCGCTCGAAGGACGCTGAGATCTTCCCGGCGTCGCCGTTCGGGTGCTGGGTGTCCCCGGGCGGGCCTTGGGCGATCGTGGTGACGTTGAGCGGCGTGACGAGGTTGGCGGAAGGTACGCCCGCGTCGGAGACTCCGTAGAGCGCTCCGTTCGCGCCGTGCATCATGGCCCCGGTGCTGGTGCCGAGGTTGACCGTGAACGTGGAGGTGGCGGCCGTGGCCGGGTTGGCGAACGCCCCGGCGGTCGCGGCGGTGACGACGAGCGTCGCTGCGACCCCGGCGCGCGTCATTGCGCGTATGCGTCTCATGGCTGTGCATTCACTCCGATCGGTGTGAGTACTTCCTCTTCGCTGAACCCGACCCGCCGGAGGTGGATCAGAGTGCTCGCATGCTCGCCGGCGGGTAGGTCGAGGGGCAGGCCGCGCGCGAAGGGCACGGCGCCGTGGTGGTCGCGGGCATGCGCGATCCGGGGCATGACGTTTCTCTCTGTTAGCGGTAACAGTGATCGGCCGCGGCAGGCCGAACGGTGCCATCAGCCGGGGGTGCTCAGGCTCAGCGCGGCGCGGGGCCGCTGCTCTCGCGCAGGATCAGTTCGGGCTCGTCCCACGTCGCGGGCGGCGGCGCGGCGTTCGGGTCGAGCAGGTTGTGCAGCAGGCCGAAACTGGCCCGCCCGAGTCCCTCGAAGTCCATCCGGACGCTGGTCAGCGCCGGGTTCAGATAAGCGGACTGGGGAGCGTCGTCGAAGCCGATGACGCTCAGGTCGCCGGGCACGTCGCGACCCGCCTCCCGGGCCGCGCGCAGCACGCCGATCGCGAGATCGTCGTTGCCCGCGAGGATCGCGGTGACGCCGCGGTCCGCGACCAGTTCGCGCGCGGCGAGATAGCCCGAGCGCGGTGTCCATCCCCCGGCGTGCCGCGCCGGGACCTCGCGCCCCGCCGCGACCAGCGCGTCCTGCCAGCCCTGCGTGCGCTGGCTGAGCACCTGCGTGGACGACGGGATGGACAGGAAGTGCACGGTCTGGTGACCGAGCCCGAGCAGGTGGCGGGTGGCGCGCGAGGCGGCCTCGCGATCGTCGATCCAGACCTGCGGCCGACCGTTCGGGACCTGCCCGGTGGCCGGGCGCTCCACCAGGCCGACCACCGGGAAGTCGGGCGGCAACGCGTCCAGTGCGCGCGCTCCCGCCGCCTCGAAGGCGATCACGATCGCCGCCCGCCCGGCGCTCAGCCGCTCGATCACGTCCTGCGGACTGTCCGCCGCGTCCGGTTCCAGAACGCTGATACCCACCGTGAACCGGGCCGTGCGCGCCGCCTCCTCGATGCCGCGCAGGGCGGCGGCGTATCCGTGGGCCGCCGTGACGGCGGTGAGCACCGTCACTGCTCGCACGGGTCCGCCGGCCAGCGCCTGCGCGGCCCGGTTCGGGGTGAAGCCGAGTTCTTCGATGGTCGCCAGCACCAGGGCCCGGGTCTCGGGCCGCACGTGCGGCTTGCCGTTGATCACCCGGGAGACGGTCTGATGCGACACGCCGGCGGCGCGGGCCACCGCCCAGATGCTCGTGGCCGCGCCGCGGTCGGGCGGCGTCGTCGAGGTGCCGGTGTTGATGTTACCGCTCCCTGTCGCTCGGTCTTCGTCAGCGTAAACGTTAATCCCCGTTGGCCACGGCCGCGTTGGAGACCGACGTGATGTCGTTCGCAGCGGCCTGCGGGGCCATCTGGTTGAGCCAGACCTGGTTCATGTCCTTGAGCACGACGTTCGTGAACGCGGTGCCCGAGGTGGTCAGCGGATAGCCGATCGTCGCGCCCTGAGATCCCTGGTAGAACGCGGAGACGTCGATGCCCTTCGCCTTCCAGGCGGTGATGAACCCGCTGTCCAGGCTCGGGATCGCGGCCCAGACCGTGCCCGAGTCGGTGACGATCTTCTCGGAGGCGGCCGACCCGAGCCATTCCTCGAGCTGCCACGCCTCCGCCGGGTGCTTGGTGCCCGAGTAGATGGCGTCGGTCAGGCCGTTGAAGACCGTGCCGGAACCCTTCGGACCGGTCGGCAGCGCGGCCACGCCCCAACTGCCGGCGGGCAGCGAACTCTGGTACGTGTCGAGGTCCCAGTCGCCGTCGAAGGTGATCGCGGCGGTGTTCTGCGCGAGTATCTGCGGCAGCGCGGCGGCGTTCGGCGTGTTGGTGATCGTGCCGGGAGCCTCGACGTGCCACTTGTACATGAGGTCCTGTTCGAACTGCATCGCCTGCACGCACGCGGCCGAGCTCACCGTCCACGCGCCGTACGCCCTGTCCTGCAGCTCACAGCCGTTCTCCACACCGAAGTCCCACCAGTCCTGCTGGCCGTTCGGCGCCTCGAGCGCGATGCCGTACTGCTTGATGTGGCCCGCGTCGAAACCGGCCTGGTTCGGGTGCTTGCCGTTCTGGTCGACGGTCAGCTTCTGCAGCGCGGCGACGAACGAGCCGCCGTCCGTCAGATTCCAGCTGAGCGACCCGAGCTGAGCCGGCGTCATGCCGGCCGTCGTCAGGTCCTTCGCGTTGTAGATCGTCGCGATCGTGTCCCAGTCCTTCGGCAGGCCGTAGATCGTGCTGCCGTTCTCCCACTCGGCGAGCAGCTTGGGGCTGTACTGGGTCAGGTCGAGCTTCGAGGACTTCACGTCATCGGCGATGTTCGTGATGATGCCCTCCTTCGCGAGTTCGGGCAGGTACTCCAGGTGGTCCCAGAACACGTCCGGCATGTTGCGTCCGGCGGCAGAGGTCTGCAGCTTCGCCCAGTACTGCGCCCACGACACGAGGTCGATGGTGACGTGGATGTTCGGATGCGCCTTCTCGAACACGTCGATGGACTGCTGGTAGGCGGCCTCTTCGCTGGTCTGCCAGATCATGTAGGTCAGGTTCACCGTCCCGCCCGAGGAGCCGGAAGAGCCTCCGCAGGCCGAGGTGAGTCCGACCACTGTGACAGCGGCGGTCGCGAGGGCGAGTGTCTTTCTGGTGGCTCGTCGGAACATCGTTTATCAGTCCACTTCTCTGTGGCGAATAGAAAGATGTACGGTGGTTTACTTGAGACCGGTCAGCGCGATCGACCGGACGATGTGCCGCTGGAACAGCAGGAAGATGGCGACCAGCGGGAGCAGCGCGACCGCCGCGGCCGGGAGCAGGATGTGCAGTTCGGAGGCGAACTGCCCCTGCAGCGCGGCGACGCCCACGGTGACGACCTCGTCGCGTTCGCTGCTCGTGGCCATCAGCGGCCAGAGCAGGCTGTTCCACGTGTTGACGAAGGTGATCGTGGCGAGCGTGGCGAGTATCGGCTTGCTGAGCGGGAGCATGATCCGCCTGAGGATCGCCCACGTGCCGGCGCCGTCGATGCGGGCCGCGGCCTCCAGATCGGCCGGGATGGTCTGGAAGTACTGCCGGACCAGGAAGATCCCGTAGGGCGTGCCGAAGACGTAGGGCAGGATCAGCGCGCGGTAGGTGTCGATCAGCTGCAGGTGGCTCATGATCAGGAACAGCGGGATGAGCGTGACGATCTGAGGCACCATCATCATCGCGATGAACGCCCAGAACAGCGGCTCGCGACCGGGGAAGTCGAGGCGGGCGAAGGCGTACGCGGCCATCGTCGTGAATACCAACTGCCCGATCGTGATCACGCCGGCGACGATCGTGGTGTGCACGATGAACCCGGACATGTCGTACTGCTGCCACAGCTGTGTGAAGTTGGACCAGGTCGCGGGCACGGCCGGGGTCCAGGCTTGCGTGGAGAGCAGCGTGGACTGCGGCTTGAACGCGGCGTTCAGGGTCATCAGGTAGGGCGCGATCGAGACCAAGCCGCCGACTGCCAGCAGCAGGTAGACCGTCGTTCCATTCACGCGACGGCCGATTCGCTTCGTTGCCATGTCGTCCTCCTCAGCTGAAGTCGTAGATGGTGCGCTTGCGGAAGTAGCGGAACTGCACGATCGTCACCAGGAGGATCACCGCGAACAGCAGGATGGAGAGCGTCGCGGCGTAGCCGGCGTGGAAGAGCTGGAAGGCCTGCTGGTAGATGTAGTAGTTCATGGTCGTCGTGGACTGACCGGGGCCGCCCTGTGTCATCACGTAGACGGTGTCGAACTGCTGGAACGAGCCGATGATGTTGGTGACCAGCACGAAGAACATCGACGGCCGCAGCAGCGGGAGCGTGATCCGGAAGAACCGTTGCAGTGCATTGGTCCCGTCGATCGCGGCGGCCTCGTAGACCTGCTGCGGAATCGCCTGGAGGCCGGCGAGCAGGAAGAGCATCGTGTAGCCGGTGTACTGCCACACGTTGACGCTCGCGATGACCGGCATCGCCCACGTCGTCGAGGTCAGCCAGTTCGGGCCGGTGAAGCCCAGCATCGAGATGAAGTGGTCGATGATCCCGGAGCGCGGGTCGAAGAACCAGTTCCAGATCACGCCGAGGGCCACCGGCATCGCCATCCACGGCAGCACGAAGATGACGCGGAAGAACTTCGAGCCGCGCATCTTCCTGTTCAGCGCCAAGGCGAGGAGCAGCGCGAGGACCGTCTGCAGCGGGATGTTCAGCAGCACGTAGTACGCCGTGTTCAGCAGTGCGTGCCAGGACTGCGAGTCGGTGAACATGCGCCGGTAGTTGGCGAGGCCGACGAACTGCGGCGAGGTGATCAGGTTCCAGCTGAACAGGCTGAGGACGAACACGATCACGACCGGCGCCACCAGGAACGCGAGGAAGCCGAACAGGCTCGGCGCGAGCAGGAGGTAGGCCTCGAAGGCGGTACGGGTGCGGCGTGATCTGGCCCGCGAGCCCGTGGCCACCGGGGCGCTCGTGGCCGCCTCGGCTATGTTAGCGCTCACAATCTCAGCTCCAGGACAGCGCGGAAGGAAACGGATGGGTTGGCCGGATGGCCGGGACACACTGGGAAACTCGGCCGCTGTTCACATCGCGGTTACGTCTGAGGAATAGTTATCGATAACATGGGCGCATTGTCAAGAGGTTCGGGCTGGCATGCTTGGTTTCCATGACCGAGCCGATCTCGCCAGAGCCCCCGTCAGACATCGGCAGAACCCTGCTGACGCAGTCCTGGCTCGACCTCGCCCTGCTGCACTGGGAGATCGACCCGGACCTGGTCAGCGGCCTGCTGCCGGCGGGAACGTCGCCCGATGTGCTGGACGGGCGGACCTACGTCGGTCTGATCGCATTCCGGATGCACCGCGTCGGCTGGCTCGGGCTGCCCGGCGTGCCGTACTTCGGAACGTTCCCGGAGACGAACGTGCGGCTCTACTCGGTCGACGGGCACGGCCGGCGCGGCGTCGTCTTCCGCTCACTGGACGCGTCGCGGCTGCTGCCGGTGGTGATCGCCCGCGCCGGGTTCCGGCTGCCGTATCTCTGGGCCCGAATGTCCATCCGCCGCGAGGGGGCCGTGCTGAACTACGAGTGCCGGCGCCGCTGGCCGGGGCCGCGCGGCGCGCGGAGCGCGCTCAGCATTCGGATCGGCGAGCGCATCGAGGAGCCGAGCGAGCTTGAGCACTTTGTTACCGCGCGCTGGGGTCTGCACAACGATTGGTTCGGCCGTCCGCTCTATCTCCCGAACGCCCATCCGCGCTGGCCGCTGTACCGTGCCGACGTGCTGAACTGTGACGACGAGCTGGTGCGGGCGGCCGGGCTCCCCGCACCGACCGCCGCTCCCGTCAGCGTGCTGTATTCGCCCGGCGTGCAGGTCCGCTTCGGGCCGCCCGCTCGTGACCCGGCGACCAGGTCGACGCCGTCGGCCGGCTCGTAGGTCTGGCTCGTAGGTCTTCAGCCGCAACGCCCTCGACTCCGGCCCGCTCGGCTACAAGAGCGGCGAGGTCACGCCGGATTCGTCGGTGCCGGAGGCGGTGGTCGAGCGACTGGAGGACACGGTCGTCGTGGTCGTGGTGTCGGTGCGGGACAGGTCGCCGAGCACGACGACGCCGAGCATCGAGACCCCGACCATCGCGGCCGTGCTGATCAACGTGATCGGCCGCTTCATGAACGCCCGGATACCCTTGGCGCCCCGACCCGCGTCCGCCTTCTCCTGCTCCCCCAAAGGGTTCTCGGTAGTCATACCAGCGAGCATGCGCTCCGGCGATCAGAGCGCAGTGACGCACGCATGAATTCTCATTAAGAACGTCCCGGGCTACGACTCGGCTACGACTCCAGGGCCGCGAACGCCTGGCGGACCAGCTCAGTGAGCTCCTTGACCGGCAGCGGGCCCATGCCGCGCTCCTCGCCGCACTCGCCGCCGCCGACCGGATACGCGACCATCATGCCGCGGATCGCCGAGACCCCGGCGCGTGCCTGGACGGCGGCGCGCAGCAGCGTCGAACGCGCTTCGGGGTCGGCGCCCGCGGCCACCAGACGATCCATGAAGGCGTCGGTGATCGCGTTCTCCAGGTCGTTCTTCAGCGCGTGCGCCTCGTGATGCTCCTCGTGCATTCCCTTGGGCGGGCCGCTGACCAGCAGCGTCGGCGCGGCGCCGGTCTCGGTGAACCAGTCGACCACGGTCTCGCGGAGCGCGACGAGCGGCGGCTCCGCGGCCGGGCGCTCGCGCACCACCGGGACCCGATCGCCGCTGTGCACAGCGGAGCGCGCAACGCCGGCCGCGTCGTGACGGCGGCCGCGCTGATCATGTTCTCGGTGTTCGCATCCTTCGTCACGAGCGACAGCATGATCCTCAAGCAGATCGCCTTCGCTCTCGCCGTCGGCGTGCTGCTGGACGCGTTCGTCGTCCGGATGACGCTCGTCCCCGCCGTCCTCGCCCTCACCGGACGCGCCGCCTGGTGGCTCCCGCGCTGGCTGGAGCGTGTGCTGCCCAACCTCGACATCGAGGGCGAGAGCCTGCGGCGGCAGCCCGCGTCATCGGCGGCTGCCGACGGCAGTGAGGAGGACGCCTCCATGATCTCTCTTCATTAGTGCTTAAGAAACCTCTGGCTCCCGGATTGTTCACCTAACGAGCGTTCAGTCTTTCTAGGATGTTCGCTCGTGCCTGAAATCTCTCGTCGTTCCGTTCTGACCGTTCTCGGCGCGGGTGCCCTCGCCGCCGGGGCCACCGCCACCGTGCAAGCCGCCGCCGGATCCGGTGGGCCGGCCGTCGGCGCGGCCGCGGGCCCCGGCGACAACCCGATCCGCGTCGAAAACAGCAAGCCGGGCAGCGGGGACTGGCGGATCGGCGCCGGGGACACGGTGGGCGCGGACGACCTCGGGCGGCAGATCGCCGGGTATGCGTCGGCGACCAGTGTCAATCTCGGCGGCTCGATCGACTTCCACGTGTCGACCGAGCCCGCGCGGCGCTTCACCGTCTCGGTCTACCGGCTCGGCTACTACGGCGGCGCGGGCGCGCGACAGCTGACGACCAGTCCGAAGCTGTCCGGGGAGCGGCAGCCGGAACCGGTCACCGATCCGACGAACGGGATGATCCACTGCCCGTGGTCCTCGAGCTGGACGCTGAGCGTGCCGAAGGGCTGGACCTCCGGCGCGTACCTCGCGGCGTTCACCACCGAGGACGGGCACCGCAGCGTGACCCCGTTCGTGGTGCGCGACGACGAGCGGAAGGCCGACTTCCTGGTCGTGCTGCCGTTCTCGACGTACCAGGCGTACAACCAGTGGCCGCTGAACGGGAAGGTCGGCAAGAGCCTCTACTACGGGTACGGCGACGAGAGCGACGCGGGCGAGGCGCTCGCGGAGGGCGGCTCGACGCGGGTGGACGTGCACGGCAAGCCTGTCTCGTACGGCGCGCGGGCCAGGACGGTCAGCTTCTCCCGGCCGTACTCCGGCGTCGGGCTGCCGCAGCGCATCGACCTCGACTACGAGTTCCTGCAGTGGGCCGAGCGCATGGGCTACGACCTGAGCTACGCGACGAGCGTCGATCTGCATCAGGGCCTGGTGACCACGTCGCAGTACTCGGGCCTGGTGTTCTCCGGCCACGACGAGTACTGGTCCCAGCGGATGCGGGAGACCGTCTCGGCCGCTGTGGACCGCGGCACGCACCTGGCGTACATCGCGGCGAACAACGTCTACTGGCACGTCCGCTTCGAGCAGGATCCGCACGGTGGCGACACGCCGATCATGGTCTGCTGGAAGAGCGACCCCGACCCCGCGCCGGACGAGAGCGGCCCGACCTGCCTGTGGCGCGAGGTGAAGTCGAACGGGACGCAGGCGGAGCAGGGACTGCTCGGCGTGATGTACAACGGGATCCCGCGCGAGGAGGTCCCGCTCCAGGTCTCGAACCCGCAGCACTGGTTCTGGGCCGGGACCGGGGTGCACGACGGCGAATCGATCCCGGGGATCGTCGGTGGCGAGGCGGACGGCTACTACCCGGGCGCGCCGGCGCCGCGGAATCTCACCAGCCACACGCTGCTCTCGGCCTCGCACTACATGGCCCTCGGCGGCAGCAACTGGCCGCGCGTGCAGCACACGAGCCTGTACGAGACCAACCGCGGCGCCGTGGTGTTCGCCGCCGCGACGTTCAACTGGTCGTTCGGTCTCAACCGTCCGGGCTACGTCGACGCCCGAGTGCAGCAGGCCACGACGAACCTGTTCAACCGGCTACGACAGCGGTCCGCATGAGGTCGGCCTCCGTGGGCTCGGCCTGACGCGACGTCAGCATCGCCGGGACGGCGGCGGGGACCGCGAGCAGCAGCACCTTGACGGCGTCCGGTCCCGGCAGCGGAACCAGGAGCACGATCGCGAGCAGCGCGGCGTACCCGGCGATCGCGCGCACGGCGATCGTGGATCGTTCGGCGCGCGCGACGACGAGGACGGCCGCGACGCAGGACCACCACGGCGAGCACAGGTCCGCCGCGCGGAGCACGTCCGCGCCGATCGGCGTCGACGTCCATTCGGCGTAGGCGACGGCGCCGAACGTCAGCAGCCCCGCGAGCAGCTCGGCCGCCCACGCTGCGAGCAGCACGCGCAGCCAGAGCCGGACGCGGCGCCCCTCGCCAACGGCACTGCCCGCGTCTACCGCAGCGGCAACGACCTCAGCACCGGGAGCGATAGCCGCACCGGCGGCAGGAGCGGTAGCCGCACCGGCAGCGGGAGCGGTAGCCGCACCGGCAGCAGCGGCCTCAGTACCGGCAGCGGGCGCGGCACCGGCAGCCGCACCGTCCGTGGCGTTGGCCACTACACCGGCAGCGGCACCATCCACGAGACTAGCGACGACACCGGCACCGCCTACCGCATCGACGACGGCACCGGAAGCGGCACCGTCTACGGCACTGGCGAAGGCAGCGGCAGCCGCGGCACGCCGGGTCCGCAGCCGGATCCAGATCGAGACGGCGAGCCAGAACAGCGCCAGCCCCACGTAGGTGACCACCCAGCCGACGCGGCCGGCGTTCTGGCCCTGGAAGGCCCAGTCGTTGTGCCCGACGTCGTGGGAAATACGGGAGATCAGATAAGCCGGGATCGAGTGGGCGCTCTGCCCGCTGTCGGCCGGGCCGAGTGCCACGGCGGCTAGCGGGGTGACAGCGATGGTGGCCGCTGCGGTGAGCGCCAACAGTGCCCGGCTGAAGAGTGGCGAGGCGGTGTGCATGGCCCGCAGCGTACGCGGGTGAAAAGAACGGCAGCACACCTCTCGGTTACCGGGGGGACATATCCATAACCCCGGGGGTTGGCCGAGGACCGCTAACGTCCGCGAGTGGCCTTCAGCAATTTCAAGTCCGACCTGCGCAAGCGGTTCATCGCGGGAGCGATGCTCGTCGCGGCGCTGTTCACCCTGATCCAGGCGGTCGACTACCGGCAGAACGTGCCGTCGAACGACACCTATCAGTACGCGAAGCAGACGCTGCGCATCCTCGGCGACAGCCAGGACAAGGCGATACACGACGCGGTGGTGATGTACTGCCAGGACAGCGGGAACGCGGCGGCCACGGCATCGACGCTCAACTACGCGGGCGGATCGAGCAGTTCCTCCACGAGCTATTCGTCGGCGTACAACGCCTGCCTCAGCACCTACCGGAACGGGCTGACGCCGAACTCCGCGCGCTATCTCGCGATCTTCACGTCGCGACCGGGGTATCCGCTGCTCGCCGCCCCGTTCGCCGCGCTGTTCGGGCTGCGGTTCGGGCTCTGGTTCGCGGCGATGCTCTGCACGATCATCGGCGGCCTGTTGGTGATCGTGCTGCTGCGCACGGCCGGGGCCGCCCGGATGGCGGCGCTCGGCGGGCAGGTGCTCTTCCTGGCCGCGCCGACCGGCTACTGGGGAAGCAGGATGCTGACGGACGGGCCGTCGCTCGCCACGACACTGCTCGCGCTGCTCGGCGCGCTGTCGCTGGCGAAGGGCCGGACGCGAGCCGGGCTCTGGGCGCTCGGGGCGGGCCTGGTGACCGGGTTCGTCGTGCGGTACTCGAGTGAGCAGATCGCGGCGCTGGTGCTGGCCGTGGCCGCGCTGATCTGCCTCAGATGGGTGCCCTCGTCCCGCACGCGCGGCATGAAGCTGCTCGCGGCGGTCGCGGGCGGCGGGTTCATCGTGTCCGAGATCGCCAGTACGGCTCTGGGCTGGCCCGGACTCTCCGCGTCGCTGCAGGACACGTTCACCAAGCATTTCATCCGACCGGACGTCTCGGACCCGGTCGGCCGCCTCGTCAAGCTGGACCTGCACTACTGGGGCTACTACCCGGTCTCCGAGCCGACCGCGCTGCTGCTGCTCGTGGGCCTGATCGCGATCGCGGTGGCGCTCGTGCGGCGGGATGCCGTGTACGGGATCTTCGTGATCGCGGTCGCGGCCACCGGGCTCGCCGCCGTCATCGCGCACCCGATCTCCTCGCAGGCGGACCGGCTGATGTCGCCGGTCTGGGTGCTCCTGGCGCTGGGCCTGCCCCTGCTGTTCACCGCGCGCCGGGACCCAGTGCCGGAACCCCACAAGGAAACAGCCTTCGCCTCGGAAGCCGCGTGAGAGGGAACGACAAGCTCATGAAGGTATTGATGCTCGTCCAGTCCAATGTGGCGCACGACGCGCGGGTGCTGCGCGAGGCCCGCTCGTTGGCCGACGAGGGGCACGCGATCCACATCATCGGCAAGGACGTGCCGCAGGCCTGGCAGCCACCGACCGGGATCACGGTCGGGTCGGTGTCCGGCGGCAGCGGTCTGAAGGCGAAATCCGGCGGTGCATCGGCGGGCGGAGGCTCGGCGGCCGGTGTCTCGGCCGCACGTGGGGGCCTGGCCGGCCAGGCGCGCGGCGCTGCGCGCTGGGCGCTGCTGCCGCAGCATCGGCAGACGGTGTGGCGTACGTGGTGCGAGCGGGCGCGCGAGGCGGTGGGCGATCGCAAGTACGACGTCGTGCACGCGCACGACTTCAACGTGCTCGTGCTGGCCGCCGAGCTGGCGGAGAAGGGCAACGCGCAGCTCGTGTACGACTCGCACGAGTGGTGGTCGGGCCGGGAGCGGCACGGGCGTCCCACTCCGCTGGAGCGCGCGCGGGAGCTGCGGATCGAGCGGCAGATCGTCGCGAAGGCCGACGCGGTGCTGACCGTGAGCGACGGGATCGCGGAGCGGCTCGGCAAGTGGCGGTCGACGCCGGTGACCGTCGTGCGCAACACCTTTCCGCTGCAGGAGCGGACGACCGCCGGTAAGTTGGCGGACCGGCCGAGGGGGGCCGTGTACGCGGGCCGGATCGGGGCGGCACGGGACATCGAGACCCTGCTCACCGCGACCGGCGCGCTCAAGCTCGACACCGTGCTCATGGGCAACGCCGACCGCGAGTTCCTCCCCCACCTGCGGCTGACCGACGCGACGGTCCGGATAGAGCCCGCGCGGCCGGTCGACGAGGTGGACGAGGTGCTGCGGGAGGTGGGGATCTCCGTCGTCACGCTCACCGACAGCTGCGAGAACCACCGGCTCGCCCTGCCGAACAAGGTCTTCCACGCCGTGCGCGCGGGCGTGCCGGTCGTCGCCGCGGACCTGCCGGAGCTGCGGCGGCTGGTGACGAAGTACGGGATCGGCGCGCTCTACCGGCCCGGCGACGCCGAGTCGATGCAGCGTGCGCTGGAGCAGGTCGCGAACGACTACCCGGCGCTGTGCGAGCGCGTGGCGCAGGCGCGTGACGAGCTGAGCTGGGATCAGGACTCGAAGGAGCTGGTGCGCGTGTACGAGTCGCTGGCGAGGGCCCGGTGAGCAGTTCTCCGAAGGTCGTGATGCTCGTCGCCAACGGTGTGGTCGGCGATTCACGGGTGCAGAAGATCGCCTGGTCGATGGCGGCGGCGGGCTACGACGTGACGCTGGTCGGCCGCGCTCTCGGCGACGCGGGGCAGCGATACAAGCTCGGCTCGGCGGACGTCGTGCTCGTGCCGGTGCCGAAGACCGTGTCAGCGTACGAAGGGGCCAGGCTGCGCGGCGGGGCCCGGGCGAAGCGGCTGCGGCCCGGCTATCGTGACGCGCGAGCCGGCCTCGCCGAACGCGACGTCGCGTCCGGACGCCTGTGCGCCTCGGCCTCGGCGCAGGTTCGGCACTGGCTCGCCACGCGTCCGGCCACCGACAACCTCGTCGCGAGCCTCGGCCGCGGCCCGGTCGGCGGCGCGGCGCACAAGGTGGTCGGCAGCACGCTCGGGCTGGTCGACCAGTACGGCGGCTGGCGCTGGTTCAACCCGTGGTTCGCAGACCTCGAACTCACGCTCGCGCCCGTGGTCGCGGAGCTCGAACCGGATCTGATCCACGCGCACGACTTCCACATGGTCGGCATCGGCGCCCGGCTCGCCGCGACGCTCAGCACCGCCGAGCGGCCGGTGCGCTGGATCTACGACGCGCACGAGTATCTGCGCGGGATCGAGGTGCCCTCGTCCACCGACGTCCGGCTGCGGATGCGTCGCAGGATGCTGATCGGCGTGGAGCGCGAGTACATCGGCCGTGCGGACGCCGTCCTGACCGTGTCGGAGGGCATCGCGACGAAGCTCGCGAACGATCACCGGCTGAGCCGACGCCCGCGGGTGATCCTGAACGCTCCGGTGATCAAGCGGAGCATCACGCAGAATTCAGACGAGGGGCCCGGTCGGAGCCTGCGCGGCGACTGCGCTCTCGCAGAGGATGTCCCACTGCTGATCTACAGCGGCGGCATGTCCCCCCGCCGCGGCGTCTCGACGGCGATCGAAGCGCTCGTCGAACTACCCGGCGCGCACCTCGCCCTGATCGCGCGCGAGGACGACCCGGATGTCGCGGCGCTCCGGCAACGCGCCACGGACTGCGCGGTCGCGGACCGGCTGCACGTGGTCCCGTACGTACCGGTGGACCAGGTCGTGCCGTATATCAGCTCCGCGACGATCGGCCTCATCCCGATCCTGCACCTGCCGAACCATGAGCTGTCGCTGATCACCAAGTACTTCGAGTACCTCCACGCCGCCCTGCCGATCGTCACCAGCGACGTCCGCGAGATGGCCGCCGAGACCCGCCGCCTCGGCGTCGGCGAGGTCTTCATCGCCGGCGACGCGACGTCCCTGGCAGCCGCGGTCCGCAGGGTCCTCGACTCCCCGGCGACCTACCGCGCGGTGTATCAGGGCATCGACGACCCGCGGCCCGCCTCGTCCTGGGCGGGCCAAGCGGCCAAGCTCGACGCGCTCTACCGGCAGGTGCTCGGCCGCGAGCCGGGCGCCGTCCGGGTAGCCGGCGAGCTGGAACTCGTGCCGGTCAGTGAGAGCGAGCAGCCCGCTCCAGCTCGGTGACGACGCGGGCGGCGGCTTGGCCGTTGCCGAAGGGATGGCCTGTCGGCGTCGCGGGGGCCGGGCGGGCGGCGTCGGCGGCGAAGGTGGGGGCGGTCGGCTCCGCCAGGACGTTCCACCCGTCGACGAGGGTCTCGGGCCACTCGGTCTCGGTGCGCACGGTCGTGCACGGACGCGCGAGGATGTACGCCTCCTTCTGCAGGCCGCCGGAGTCCGTGACCACGCCGACCGATCCGGCGAGGGCCGCGACCATTTGCGCGTACGGCAGCGGGGCGCCTGCATGGAGGGCGCCGCGGTCGAGTTCGATCCCGTGCTCGGCGGCGCGGGCGCGGAGGCGGGGGTGCGCGAGCAGGGCGACGGGGATCGGCAGCGCGGCGAGGGCGTCGATGATCGCGGAGAGCCGCGAGCGGTCGTCGGTGTTCTCGGCGCGGTGGATCGTGGCGAGGAGGTACGGCTGCGAGGGGTCGACGCCGGGTGCCGGGGCTTCGGACTCGGTCGCCAGGGAACGCGCGCGCAGGCAGGCGTCGACCATGACGTCTCCGACCATCACGGTCCGGTCGCCGAGTCCTTCGCGCTCCAGATGCTCCACGGCCTGCGGCGTCGGCGCGAGCAGCAGGTCCGCCGCGTGGTCCGTCAGCACCCTGTTGTGCTCCTCGGGCATCCGCCGGTTGAACGAGCGCAGCCCGGCTTCGAGGTGCGCGAGCGGCAGGTGCAGCTTCACGGCGCTCAGCGCGCCCGCGATCGTCGAGTTCGTGTCCCCGTAGACCAGCACCCAGTCCGGCGCGTACTTGGCGAGGATCGGGTCGAGTGCCGCGAGCATCGCGGCGGTCTGCACCCCGTGGCCCGAGCCGGCACCACTGCGCCCGTCCACGACACTCTGCCCATCCAAAACCGCGTGCAGCTGCTCGTCCGGCTCCGGGATCCCGAGGCCCGAGAAGAAGACTCCGGACAGCTCCGGGTCGTAGTGCTGGCCGGTGTGCACGATCACGTGCTCGTGCCCCGCCGCCGTGACCGCGGCCGCGATCGGGGCGAGCTTGACGAACTGCGGGCGGGCGCCGACCACGCTGACGATTCTCACGCGCCCGATCATAGAGTCGATCATCAGGAGATTCCCAACCCTCGTACCGCAGCTGACAGGAGTTCACCCGGCGTTCATTGACTACTGAAATGGCACGACGATTCGTCGTCCAGCGGACAGATTCGCAGTCGTCTCCGGCTACCTTTTGTTAACACGGCACTTGTTTGGTTGGAGCGTTCACCCGCCCCGCACGTCAGTCTCTTGAACCAGGGATGATGAAAGACCGAACAACCGCTGACTTCAAGTCGCCGAGGGTCCTCTACCTGGCCTTCTTCTTCCCGCCCAGCCGGTCAAGCGGGGTGTACCGGGCGCGAGCGACGGCGAACCATCTCGCCGCCGCGGGCTGGGACGTGACGGTGCACACGGCACCGCGCGAATTCTTCACACAGTACATCGGCAGTGTGGACGTCTCTCTCGAGGAGGGCGTGGACGAGCGCATCAAGGTTCGACGTCCGAAGATGGGCTATTTCCGCTGGGAAAGGGACATCCGGCGGTACGGGCGTTTCCGGGCGAACATGCCGGTGCTGGCGAACGCGGGCTACAACTACATGCAGCGGCGGTTCTTCCCGGAGCATTACGCCTCCTGGATCCCGCACGTCGTCGCCCGCGCGCTGCGTGAACACACCCGCAAGCGCTACGACCTGATCGTGGCCACCGGCAACCCCTTCGCGTCCTTCGCGGCCGCCTACTGGCTGAACAAGCTGACCGGCGTGCCCTACGCGCTGGACTACCGCGACTCGTGGACGTTCAACCAATTCACCGAGGAGCACAAGTACCCGGACGGGCATCCGGCCTGGGAGTGGGAGCGCAAGACCCTGGAGCGCTCCTCGCTGACCGCGTTCGTCAACGAGGGCCTGCGTGGCTGGCATGCCGAGCGCTACCCGAAGGCCGCGCCTCAGATGACGGTCGTGCCCAACGGCTGGGAGCCGGAGATCCTCGGACGCGCCACGTATCCGGGTCCGACGACGGGCCGGCCGCTGCGCTTGGGCTACATCGGCACGATCACCGAGGCCATGCCGCTGGACGTACTGTTCGACGGCTGGCGCGCGGCGAAGGCGCATCCGGAGTTCGCGGACGCGACGCTGGAGCTGTACGGACACCTCGGCTTCTTCAAGCAGTCGGCGGACTCGCTGAGCGACAAGATCCCGTTGCACGAGGGCCTCGACATCACGTACCACGGCCCGCTCGCGAAGACCGATGTCGGCGACGCGTACCGAAGCCTGGACGCGCTGGTGTTCTGCGTGCCGGGGGCGAAGTACGTGACCTCCGGCAAGATCTTCGAATACATGGCCACCGGCAAGCCGATCGTCTCGGTGCACGCGCCGGACATCGCGGCCGTGGACGTCCTCACCGGACATCCGCTCTGGTTCGGCATCGACCGGCTCGACGCGCAGGCCGTGTCGAACGCGATGGTGTCGGCCGCGAAGCGCTCGCGGGATCTGACGGAGGCGGACTTCGAGGCCGCCCTCCAGCACGCCGAGCGGTACACGCGGGACAACACGCTCGGGCCGTTCGAGGCCGAACTGCGCAAGATCGCGGGGCGCGACAAATGAGCGACAAGGCTGACAAGACTCTGGCGGTCACGACGCCCTGGCACCCGACGCTGCAGCGCCCTTTCGCCGGATCGTTCGTCCAGGCCACGACGATGGCCGTGCGCGACCTCTTCTCGCGCATCGACCTCTATAACACGGAGGACTGGACCGGGCCCGCGGATCCGGTGCAGGCCCGCATGGTCCGCAAGGGCTATGCCGCGCTGACCTCGGGCCCGTCACCCCGCATCGATCTGACGGCGCACCGGGCCGACGAAGGGTACTGGGTCACCGACATCCCGACCCCGGTCACGCCGAAGAAGCACTACGCGGACTGGGCGCTGTCGCACGAATCCGTGCTCGGACCAGTGCTGAAGAACGGTCAGTTCGAGGCAGACGTCGTCCACGGCCATGTCGGCATCTACGGGGGCTGGCTCGCGCACCGCTTCGCCCGGCCGGACGCGCGCATCGTGTTCACCGAGCACGCCTCGTTCCTCGGCAAGATCCTCGGCCAGCCGCGCTCCCGCGCGATGTACGCCGAGGTGATGGACCGGGCCGACGCCGTGCTCTGCGTCAGCGAGAAGCTTCGCAACGAGCTGATGGCCGCGTTCCCCGGGCACGTCGGCAAGATCCGGGTGGTGCCGAACGCGGTCGAGATCGAGGCCATGCCGGTGCGGCCCGCGCCGGTCGGCCAGCTGCACAAGTGGATCTACATCGGCAAGGTCGTGGCGACCAAGGGCGTAGGCGAACTCGTCGAGGCCTTCGCGATCGCGGCGAAGGACGAGCCGGAGCTGCGGCTCACGATCCTCGGCACGGGGCCGCTGGTCGAACCGCTGCGCGCCCGCGCCGCCGAGCTCGATCTCGGCGAGCGGATCACCTTCCACGACTCCGTGCCCCCGCAGCGCGTCTTCGAGTTCCTGCACGCACACGACCTGCTCGTGCACCCCAGCAAGTCAGAGACCTTCGGCATGACGACGGTCGAGGCCGTCGGCAGCGGAATGCCGGTGCTGGTCACGCGGTGCGGCGGACCGGAGGAGACGCTCGCCGGGCTGGACGGCGTGGCCGGGATGCTGATCGACGTCAGCGAGGACCCCCAGGTCATCGTGGACGGATACCGGCGCCTGGCGGCGCGGACCGCGCAGCTCGACCCGGCCAGGGCGCGTGCGGAGCTGATCGGCCGGTACGGCTCGGCGGCCGTGGCCGCGCGGCTGGCCGAAGTGTACGGCGTAACGGAAGGC
The DNA here is from genome assembly GCF_035552695.1 of Actinospica sp. Lineage (NCBI taxonomy): Bacteria > Bacillati > Actinomycetota > Actinomycetes > Catenulisporales > Actinospicaceae > Actinospica > Actinospica sp. Next base: position 69,811 of record NZ_DASZKT010000044.1, on the reverse strand, counting down.
CCGACCTCATGAGTGTTCTGCTGGTGGCCATCGGAGTGACCCGGTCCCGGGCGGTGACCGACACGGCCGACTACCTGCTCGCGCGCGGGGTGGACGTGGACCTGCTCACCGTCGAGGCCGGGCCGTGGGAGGCGGCGGGCCTCGACGCCCGGGTCACGCTGCACACCCTCGCCGACGGGGAGGCCGGGCATCCGCTCGCCTGCCTCGGCCGGCTGGTCCGCAAGCTCTCGAAGGCCGCGTACACCAAGGTCTACGCCAAGATCTACCGGCTCTGCCGCCCCTACGTGATGTGGCGGGCCGCCCGCTCCACGGTGGCGCGCAAGATCGACTGGAACAACGTCGAGCAGCTGGTGATCTGCGACTCGCACGCCATCCCGATCGGCTGGCACCTGGCCAAGCGCCACCCCCGGCTGACCGTGGGCTTCGAGCTGGACCGCGCCCCGTACGCGGACCGCCCGGCGAGCGCCGACCGCGAGCCCGCGCCGGCCCCAGCGACCACCACCGCACCAGACCCCCTCCCGTCCACTGCCGGAATCGATGTCGTCGATGGTTGATACGCAGTCCCCGCCCAGGGACGCCTCGCTGGATAACCTGGAACACCACGTGTTCCGGTCCCGCAAGTCCGGAGTACCGAGCATGCGGCGGTACCTACCCGAGCTGTGGGAACGCCGCGAGTTCGTTTACGAGCTCGCCCGCTGCACGCTGCGCGGACAGAACTACACGAATGTGTTCGGTCAGCTCTGGTTGGTCCTCAACCCGCTGCTGATGGGCTGCGTGTACTTCGTCCTCGTCGACATCATCAACGGCAGCAAGCACGCGTCCAACTACTTCGCCGTGCTGCTCGCCGGGCTGTTCCTCTACACCTTCTTCTCCAGCATGCTCTCGCAGTCCGCGGGCTCGATCATCGGCAGCAGCCGGCTCGTGCTCAACAGCCGGCTGCCGCGCCTCGTGATGCCGATCACCCAGATGGTCATCGCGTTCTTCCGCTTCGCGCCCAGCCTGATCGTCCTGTTGGTGGTGCACGAGCTCCAGCACGTCCACTGGGGTGTGGCGGCCTTCTACGCGATACCGGCCTTCCTCGAGGTCGCGATGTTCGGCGCGGGCCTCGGCTTCATCTGCGCCACGGCCCAGGTGTACTTCCGCGACTTCTCCAACTTCCTGCCCTACGTCACCCGGATCTGGATGTTCCTGTCCCCGGTGCTGTGGCAGCTGAACCAGGTGCTGGGCAAGCACGACCTCAAGGCGCACCTGCTCCCGCTCAACCCGCTCTCGCCGATGATCGGGACCTGGGGTGACGCGCTCGTCTACAACGTCGCCCCGCCCTACTCCTGGCTGCTGCAGGGCCTCGCCTGGGGCCTGTGCACGCTGATCGTCGGCACTTTCGTCTTCGTCCGGAGGGAGCGTGAGTTCAGTGTCCGTCTCTGACTCCGTGGAAACACCCGTCACTTCCGCCCCGGCCGCCCCGAAAGCCGCGCCGACCGAGGCCGAACTCGACCAGGCTCTGTCGATCCGGGTCAAGAACGTGAAGGTCGACTACCGCACGATCGTCAACCCGCGGGCGAACACGCTGCGGCACACGCTGACCAACCTGGGCCGCAAGACCAACGACCGCAAGGTGCGCTACATCCACGCAGTGCGCGGCGTCTCCTTCGACGTCACGCACGGCCAGGTGCTCGGCATCATCGGCGCGAACGGCGCGGGCAAGTCCACCATGATGCGCGCGATGGCCGGGATCCTGCCGCCGAGCGAGGGCGAGGTCGTGGTCAACGGCCGGATCAGCGTCCTGCTGGCGCTCGGCGTCGGCTTCAACGGCCAACTGTCCGGCCGGGACAACGTCGTGCTCGGCTCGATGGCCGCGGGCCTGACCCGCAAGCAGGTCTACGAGCGCTTCGACCAGATCGTCGAGTGGGCCGAACTCGAGGACGTCATCGACCTGCCGATGAAGGCCTACTCCTCCGGCATGTACGGCCGCCTCGCCTTCGCGGTCTCCACGCACCTCGACCCGGACGTGCTGCTGGTCGACGAGGCGCTGTCCACCGGCGACGCGCACTTCAGGCGCAAGTCGTACGACAAGATGCAGGAACTCGTCTCCCAGGCCCGCACGATCGTGATCGTCAGCCACGGCATCGCCGCCATCCGGGAGATGTGCGACGACTGCATCTGGATGGACAAGGGCCAGATCGTGCGCCGCGGCAAGCCGGACGAGGTGGCCGACGAGTACCTGGAGTTCCAGGGCGTGCCGCCGACCAAGAAGTCCAACGCCTCGGACGAGACCGCGGAGGACGACGACGACCTGAGCATGATCGACGACTCCCTCAACTCGGGGGACTTCTGAGATGGCCCGCGCGAGCTTCGATGTGACCCTGCTGAGCAGCGGGCACGACGTGGCCGACGCCCGGCTGCACCGGCACTGCGCCGCGCTGCGCCGGGCCGGGCTGCGGGTCGAGGTGATCGCCAAGGGCCGCGCCGAGGACGCCCCGGCCGAGACCGAGTTCCGCTCGATCCGGCCGAAGGGCATCACCGGGCGTGGCGTCAAGGCCCTGACGCTGCCCGGCAAGGCGCGCGGCACCCTGCTGGTCACCCTCGACCCCGACCTGATCCCGGCCGCGCGGGCCAAGCGGCTGTTCTCGCACGGCCGCCGGCTCGCGGTGGACCTGCACGAGGACTACGTGGCCCTGCTGGACGACCGCGCCTGGGCCAAGGGCGCGGCCGGGAAGATCGCGAAGGTCTGGGCGCGCAGCGCGATCGCGCTCAGCCGCCGCGCGGACCTGACCGTGGTGGCCGACCAGCACGTGCCGCCCGCGGACGCGGCGCGCCGCCTGGTGGTGCGCAACCTGCCGGACATGACGCTGCTGCCGGAGCGCGGCGCGCTGGACGGGATCCCGCGCGCGCTGTACGTCGGCGACGTGCGGGACAGCCGCGGTCTGTTCACCATGCTGGAGGCGATCGAGCAGGCTCCGGAGTGGCTGCTCGACGTGGTCGGCCCGGTCGCCGCGCGGGACAAGGAGCGGCTGGACGCCTGGCGCGCCTCCTCCCCCGCCGCCGAGCGGGTGAAGATGCACGGCCGGATGCCCCCGGCCGCGGCCTGGCAGCTGGCCCGCGGCGCGTGGGTCGGGATGTCGCTGCTGCACAGCACTCCGGCGTTCGAGAGCGCCATACCCTCGAAGATCTACGAGTACCTGGCCTGCGGGATGCCGGTGCTCAGCAGCCCGATCAAGCGCGCCGCCGAACTGGTCGAGAAGGCCGGGGCGGGCGCGATCGTCGCGGACGCGACCGAGGCCGGGGCGCAGCTGCGCGCCTGGTCCGGCGAGTCGCGCGCGGAGTTCCAGCTGATGCGCAAGGCGGCGAACGAGTGGGCCGAGCGCGACCTCGGCGCGACGAACCCGCACGACCTGTTCGCGCGGGCCGTCGCGGAGCTCGTGGCCGATGCGCGCGGAACCAAGGCGGCGATGCCCGTGGTGGCGAGGACGCAATGACTTTCGATCAGTCAGTTCGCATCGCGGCCACCGCGGACGTCGACGACCGGGCCGAGATCGGTTCGGGCAGCTCGGTGTGGCACCTGGCGCAGGTACGCGAGCAGGCCGTGCTCGGACGCGACTGCGTGATCGGACGCGGCGCGTACATCGGCACCGGCGTGAAGCTCGGCGACAACGTCAAGGTGCAGAACTACGCGCTCGTCTACGAGCCCGCCGAGGTGGGTGACGGCGCGTTCATCGGGCCTGCGGCCGTGTTCACCAACGACCACCGGCCGCGCTCGGTGGACCCGGACGGCAAGCAGAGGCGCGCGGGCGACTGGCACGCGGTCGGCGTCACCGTCGGCGCGGGCGCCTCGATCGGCGCCCGCGCGGTGTGCGTCGCGCCGGTCCGGATCGGACGCTGGGCCATGGTCGGCGCGGGCGCGGTGGTCACGGCCGACGTGCCGGATTTCGCGCTCGTCGTCGGAGCTCCGGCACGGCGCATCGCGTGGGTGGGCCGTTCCGGGGAGCGGCTCGAGCAGGTGGCTGCCGAGCGAGGCGAGAACGCCGAGATCTGGCGCTGCCCCGAAACCGGCGCCCGCTACCGCGAGGTGGCGGGCGAACTTACGGAGATCGAGTAAATGAGCGTATTCATCCCCCCGGCGAAGCCCGTCATCGGCGAGGACGAGATCGAGGCCGCGGTGCGCGTGATGCGCAGCGGCATGGTGATCCAGGGCCCCGAGGTCGCCGCGTTCGAGCAGGAGTTCTCCGAACTCGTCGGCGGCCGGCACTGCGTCGCCGTCAACGCGGGCACCTCGGCGCTGCTGCTCTCCCTTGTGGCGGCAGAGATCGGCGCGGGCGACGAGGTGATCATCCCGTCGTTCACGTTCGCCGCGACCGCGAACTCGGTGGCGCTGGCCGGCGCGACCCCGGTCTTCGCGGACATCGAACCCGAGACGTTCAACCTCTCCCCCGAGGCCGTCGAGGCCGCGATCACGCCGCGCACCAAGGCGATCATGCCGGTGCACCTCTACGGCCAGGCCGCCGACATGCGGCGGCTGGGCGCGATCGCCGAGCGGCACGGCCTCGCGATCATCGAGGACGCGGCGCAGGCGCACGGCGCGAGCTGGGAGGGCACGCCGGTCGGCGCCTTCGGCCTGGCCGCGGCGTTCAGCTTCTATCCGACCAAGAACATGCACTCGCTCGAGGGCGGCATGGTCGTCACCCCGGACGCCGAGTTCGCGCGGACCATCAGGCTGCTGCGCAACCAGGGCATGGAGCGCCGCTACGCGAACGAGATCGTGGGCTACAACCTGCGGCTCACGGATGTGGCCGCGGCCGTGGGCCGGGTGCAGCTGACGAAGGTCCGCGGCTGGAACGAGCAGCGCCAAGCGAACGCGGCGAAGCTCGACGCCGGTCTCGGCGAGTCCGGCCTCGTGCTCCCACCGACCATCGCCGAGGGCGCGACCCACGTCTACCACCAGTACACCGTGCGTGTCCCGGCCGGGCGGCGGGACACACTGCAGCAGCACCTCACCGCTCAGGGCGTCGGTAGCGCGGTCTACTACCCGACACCGACGCATCAGCTGCCGCCCTTCGCCGGGGCGGCCCGGGACGAGGACCTCCCCGAGACGCTGCGCGCGTCGGCCGAGGTGCTCTCGCTCCCCGTTCACCCGGCCCTGACCGACGCGGACCTTGACCGCATCGGCGAGGCCGTCAAGTCGTACGACTTCGGAGACTGATCCATCATGAGCAAGCCGCGACTGCGGGCGGGCCTGATCGGCGTCGGCGCCATGGGACGGCATCACGCGCGCGTGTTGAAGGCCCTCGACGGCGTGGACCTGATCGCGGCCGCCGACCCTGGCGGAGACCCGTACGGGGTGCTGGCCGACGTCCCGCTGCTGCCGGACGTGCAGAGCCTGATCGCGCTCAACCCGGACTACGCGGTCGTGGTCTGCCCCACCGCGCAGCACGAGCCGGTCGCGCTGCAGCTGGCCGAGGCGGGCATCCCGGCGCTGATCGAGAAGCCGCTCGCGCACGACACGCCGGCCGCCCATTGCGTCGTCGAGGCCTTCGAGAGCCGCGGCCTGGTGGCGGCGGTCGGACACATCGAGCGCTACAACCCGGCGCTGCAGAGCATGCGCACCCGGCTGGAGGCGGGCGAGCTCGGCGACGTCTTCCAGGTGGCGACGCGCCGGCAGGGCCCGTTCCCGAACCGGATCGCGGACGTCGGCGTGGTCAAGGACCTCGCGACGCACGACCTGGACCTGACCGGCTGGGTCACCGGCACGAAGTACACCAGCGTGGCCGCGAAGACCGCGCACCGCAGCGGCCGCCCGCACGAGGACCTGGTGACGGTGCTCGGCGAACTGGACAGCGGCGTGATCGCGAACCACCTGGTCAACTGGCTCTCGCCGCTCAAGGAGCGGGTCTCGATCGTGACCGGCGAGAAGGGCTGCTTCGTCGCCGACACGCTGACCGCTGACCTGACGTTCTTCGCGAACGGCTCGACCCGCACCGAATGGGACGCGATCTCGGTCTTCCGCGGCGTGTCCGAGGGCGACATGACCCGCTACGCGATCCCGAAGCGCGAGCCGCTGGTGCTGGAGCACGAGACCTTCCGCGACGCCGTGGAGGGCAAGACCGACGCCGGTATCGTGACGCTGCGTCAGGGTCTGCGCGCGGTCATGGTGGCCGAGGCCGTCCTCGACTCCGCGCGCACCGGCGCCACGCTCCCGCTCACCCTCCCCTAGTTCCCCTCGTTCTGATCGGACCACTGCCGTGCAGATCTGCGTCTTCGCCCTCGGGAAGATCGGCCTCCCGCTCGCCGTCCAGTTCGCGAACCTGGGCCACCGCGTGACCGGAGTCGACATCTCCCAGCGGGTCATCGACCTGGTGACCGCGGGCGAGGTCCCGTTCCCCGGCGAGACGGGGCTCGACGAGGCGCTCAAGCAGGTCGTCACCGACGGCCGGCTGACCGCGACCCTGGACGGCACCGCGGCCGTCGCCGAGGCCGAGGCCGTGGTGATCGTCGTGCCGCTGATCGTGGACGAGGACGGGGTGCCGGACTTCGGCCCGCTCGACGCCGCCACCAGCGCCGTCGCCGCCGGTCTCAAGCCGGGCACCCTGGTCAGCTACGAGACGACGCTTCCGGTCGGCACCACCCGCGAGCGCTTCGCACCGATGCTCGGCTCCGGTTCGGGCCTGACGGCGGGTCAGGACTTCCACCTCGTCTTCAGTCCCGAGCGCGTCTCCTCGGGCCGGATCTTCGCCGACCTCAAGAGGTACCCGAAGCTCGTCGGCGGCATCGACGAGGCCTCGACGGAGCGCGGTGTCGCGTTCTACCGGCAGGTGCTCGAGTTCGACGACCGGGATGACCTGCCCCGCCCGAACGGCGTCTGGAACCTCGGCACCTCCGAGGCCTCCGAGCTCGCGAAGCTGGCGGAGACGACGTACCGCGACGTGAACATCGGCCTGGCCAACACCTTCGCGCGCTATGCCGACCGCATCGGCGTGGACGTGTCGGCCGTCATCGAGGCCTGCAACAGCCAGCCGTTCAGCCACATCCACCAGCCCGGCATCGCCGTCGGCGGGCACTGCATCCCGGTCTACCCGCGGATGTACCTGTGGAACGACCCTGAGGCCGAGGTCGTCCGCGCCGCCCGCGAGGCCAACGCCGCGATGCCGTCGTACGCGGTGTCGCTGCTGGCCCAGGAGCAGGGCTCGGAGCTCGCGGGCGTGCGCGTGGTCGTGCTCGGCATCGCCTACCGCGGTGGCGTGAAGGAGACGGCGTTCTCCGGCGTCTTCCCAACCGTCGAGGCGCTCAAGGAGCGCGGCGCCGACGTCGTCGTGGCCGACCCGATGTACACCGACGACGAGATCCGCGGCCTGGGCTTCACCCCGTACACCGTCGGTTCCGGCGAGTCCGTCGACGCGGCGGTCATCCAGACCGACCACGTCGAGTACCGGACTCTGACCCCCGCGGACCTGCCCGGCATCAGCATCCTCATCGACGGGCGCCGCATCACCGACCCCGCCGCCTGGACCGCCGTCCGCCGCCGGGTGATCGGCGCCGGGGACTGACGGGGTTCCCGCCTCTCGGGCCTCGCCCTCGCTAGCCTCGGATACGTCGTCTGACGAAAGGACCCGACCCATGTCCGAGACCGTGCTCCCCGAGGGCCCCGGCCCGCAGGACCCGCAGACCCGCCAGCAGCGCATCGACTACGGCCGCAGCGTGCTCGAAGCGCTGAACGCCGAGGCGGCCCGACAGGTGCTGCCCACGCTCAGCGACGTGTCGCCCGCCCTCGGCGAACAGGTCCTGATCGGCTTCGGCGACATCTATTCGCGCCCGCAGCTGAGCCCGCGCGACCGCCAACTGCTCACCCTCGGCATGCTCACGGCGCTCGGCGGCTGCGAGGCGCAGATCGAAGTGCACGTCAACACCTCCCTCAACGTCGGGCTGACCCCGCAGGAGATCGCGGAGGCGCTGCTGCACTCCTCGGCCTACTGCGGCTTCCCGCGCGCGCTCAACGCCACCTTCGCCGCGAGGCGCGTCTTCGAGCAGCGCGGCCTCCTGCCCCTCGACGCCAAGGAGGAGTGAGGGGGCGATCTAGAATCCCGTCCCATGACGGATGCGGCGGATGCGGCGGACGAGACGAGCGGCGCGATTCTGGAAAGGCCGGGGGTGCGGGCGGTCCGGGAGGCGATGCGGGCGGCGGGGATCGCGGACGAGGTACGGGTGCTGGGGGCCTCGGCACCCACGGCGGTCGCGGCGGCGGAGCAGCTCGGCTGTCCGGTCGGGGCGATCGCCAACAGTCTGGTGTTCGAGGCGGACGGCGCGCCGCTGCTCGTGCTCACGAGTGGGTCACACCGCGTGCAGACGGAGGCGCTGGCCGGTCGGATCGGCGTGCGAAGGATCCGACGCGCCTCCGCGGACTTCGTACGGACGGCCACCGGCCAGGCGATCGGCGGAGTCGCTCCGCTGGGTCATCCGACGCCCGTGCGCACGCTCGTCGACGAGGCCCTGGCGGCGTACGAGGTGATCTGGGCCGCCGCCGGACACCACCAGACCGTGTTTCCCTCCACGTTCGCGCAGCTCGTCGCGGCGACGGGTGGAACGATCGTCGCGGTGGACTGAGTCTGGCCGAAGGCCGACCGAGCTCCGGCCGAGGTGCCCGGCAGCGAAACCGAACCGTGATGTAACCGGCCCCATGCGCCGCGCGTAGTCTCACCGAAGTCGCGCGTGGGATCGCGACACCGTGATGGAGGGGGGCGTGATGGCAGTCGAGCTCGAGCAGGATTTCGACGCCTTCTACGCATCGACGCACCGGCGGATCGTCGGGCAGATCTACGCGATGACCGGCAGCCTGCACGAGGCCGAGGACTGCGCGCAGGAGGCCTACGCGCGGGCGTGGCAGCGGTGGGCGAAGCTGTCCGCCGACCACGGCAACCCCGAGGCGTGGGTGCGCACGGTGGCGGCCCGGCTCGCGGTGTCGTCCTGGCGCAAGACCGTCAACCGGCTGACGGCGCACCGCCGCGAGTACCAGGCGGACGAGGTGTCGGGGATGAACCCGGATCACCTCGCCGTGGTCGCGGCGCTGCGCAGGATCTCCGACGAACAGCGGTTGGCGATCGTGCTCTACCACTACGCCGGCCTCTCGGTCGAGGAGATCGCGGTGGAGACGGGTGCGTCGCACAGCTCCGTCAAGGCGCGACTGGCCCGCGGCCGCAAGGCCCTGGCGCCGCATTTGACCGAATTCGCGGACAGCTTCGAGAAACCCCGTACTCCGCGCACGTACGAGCAGCCGCAGACCAGCCGACGGGAGATCTAGCCGTGTCCAAGGACTTCGACACCACGCTCTCCGACGCCATCGATCTCGCGTCGCGAGCCGCGCACACCTCGGGCGCCACGGCAGCCCGAATCCGAGGGAGGGAACGCACCATGCGCAAGCGAATCGTCATCTCCACCACGTCTTTCGTCCTCGTCGCGGCCGGCGCGGGCGCCGCGTTCGCGGTCACGTCGCAGAACGGCGGCCTTCCGCACCCGACGGCCGCCAGCCCGAGCAGCACGGCGAGCCAGACTGCCACTGCGAAATCCAGCCCGAGCAGCACGCCGACGACGAGCACGAGCGCGAGCGGATCGCCGGGCACGTCCGGCGCCGCGAGCTCGACGACGCCGTCGGGTTCCACCTCCGGGACCACCGCGTCCGAGCACTGGCTCACCGCGGCGCAACTGCCCTACGAGAGCACCATGAACTGGAGCTCCAACAGCCCGATCAGTTGCGCCGCGGGAAGCTTCGCCATCTCGGATCTCTACCCGGGCGGCTGCTCCGAGCACACGATCCCCACCGACCCGCACCCCGCTCAGAAGATGGACACCGTGGTCTTCGGCTCGACCGGCGTGCCGACGGGGAACGGCGCGTGGGCCGGAACCACCGCCGACCAGGAGTTCTACACCTACGCGAGCGCGGCCGAGGCCCAGTCGGCGTTCCAGTACATCACGCAGTCGATCCTCGGCGAGGACTCGTCGTTCGCCGGAGATCGGGACGCCAGCAACAACCTCGCGGTGACCAGCACGACGACCGAGACCGCGCACTCGAGCGGCGCCGTCGCCATCGACAGCGAGCTGCGCGACAGCAACGGCAAGCCCGCGCAGCTCAACGGCAACCCGGGCGACGCGTCCGACCGGCACTACTTCTTCGCCGTCAAGGGCAATATCGTCGAGATGCTCGTGATCAAGGGCGGCCCGTCGGTCAGTGTCACGGCGAACGACGCGTCGTATCTCCAGACCGTCATCAATGCTCTGAGCTGACCCCGGTCTGAGCTGATTATGGCGAGTGCGTCCAGATCGTCAGCAGGTAGCCTCCGTACCACGCGGAGAGTCCCGCGCAGACGACGAGGGCGCACGTCGCCACGTAGAGCTTGCGTCGGGCGAGGAACGCGGCGGGGGGAAGCAGCAGCGGGAAGTCCGGCATCAGGAAGCGCGCTTCGGCATGGAAGTACGTCGGGCCGATGAACAGCGCCAGCGCGACCGACAGCCAGGCGAACGCGAGGACCGGCAGGCCCTTGGAGCGCATGCGGCGGCTGAGCGTCAGGGCGAGCGCGAAGAGCAGGGAGAATCCGAGTACGTAGACGGGAACCTGGTAACCGAGCGCCAGCGGGTGCGTGATCGATCGCTCGATCTGATGCCAGACGCCGATGAGGCTGGGGGAACTCCCCCAGCCTCGCTGCTCCATGTACGAGAAGCCGTCCCAGCGGCCGAGTTCGATACCGACCCAGCCGAGGTACGCGAGTGTGCCGAGCGGCCCCATCGCCGTGGCCACCCACGGAGCCCAACCGCGTTCCCGACGTTCACCGCGCACCAGCACCGCGAGCAGGCACACTCCGATCGTCAGCGCGGCGGCCACGCCGGTCGGGTGGGTGAGCCCGGCGAAGAACGCCGCGATACCGGCCGCGATCCAGCGCTCTCGCAGCAGGAAGAGCACGGTCAGAGCGGCGAGGGCCGTGTACAGAGACTCGGGGTACGCCATCGACTCGACGATCGCGGTCGGCAGCGCGCCCCAGAGCGCCGCGAGGATCACGCCAGTCCGCTTGTCGTACAGGTGCTCGCCGATGCCGCACATCGCGATCGCGGCCACGATCCCGGCCGCGAGGCTGAGCAGCAGCGCCGCCGGGACGACGCCGATGACCAGACCCACCGCCGCGGTCAGGAATGGGTAGAGCGGGAAGAAGACGATGTCGGTGTTGACGAGGCTGCCGTCGGGCCGGTAGGTCAGCGCCGTGTCATAGCCGTGCCGCGCGACCGTGAGGTAGAACGAGCCGTCCCACTTCGTCAGCAGCGAGGCGATATGGCCCGGGTGCGTCGCCATCGCCGCGAGCACGACGAGACCGATGGCCCGGACGGCGCAGTACGCGATGATCTCAGGCGCGTGCCTTCGCAGCCGTGCGCGGGCGGCGGTAGCCGCCGTCCGGCCGCGCGTCTCCACGACCGGACGTTGAGTTGATTGCGCCACGCTATCCGGCCCACTTGCCGCTCAGGAACATGTAGGTGATGACGAACATCACCGGAGCGGAGAAGGTCAGATAGACGGACTTGAACCACGGCTTGCGCACGCACCAGACGCCGAGCATCGCCCACAGCGGCCACCAGCTGAGCATCTCGCGGTTGACCGAGAGGTACACGTGCGAGGTGGCGAGCGTGCCGACGGACAGGCCGACGTACACGAACTCGGCCCAGCGGCGCTTGTAGGCGAGCCAGAGCACGAGCGCGATGCCGATGAACGTGACGACGAGTTCGAGCTGGTACTCCCATGCGTTCTCGGCGACCATCGCGCGGCCGAAGGCGTAGTGCCAGGTGTTGGCGAGCGTGCGCCAGGGATAGGTGATGTGCCGGTTCCAGCCGGTGGCTTCGGCGTGCTCCCAGGCGTTCCAACTGTGCGTCAGTTGGTGCAGGTAGACCATGAACGCGGCCACGGGCAGCACCGGAAGGGCGAGCGGCCAGCCCTTCAGCCATTCGCGCAGCCCGCGCGGTCGGGATTGCAGGAACAGGATGCCGACGCCCGCGAGCACGAACAGGCCGTTGATGTGGATGGCCGACGCGAGGGCGAGCAGGATTCCGACGCGCAGCCACTGGCCGCGGCGCGCGTAGATCCAGGCCCACAGCGCGCAGGCCAGGAACGGCGCCTCGGTGTATCCGGCGGCCATGAAGACGGCTGCCGGGGCCCAGACGAAGAGGATCAGGCCATCGCGGGCCGCGGTGCGCACGCCGTTGGCCGAGAGCCCCGCGGCCTCGGCCTCCATGGTGATGATCCGCACCAGAGCGAAGCAGGCGATCGCGCCGCAGACGAGCGAGATGATCAGGCCTGAGTAGACCCACGAGCGAAGCACGAAGTGGACGACGTACAGCAGTATCGGGTAGCCGGGGAAGAAGGCGATCGACGCGCCGTGCCGGGCGTGCAGCGTGTATCCGTCCGCTGCGATGTTCTGATAGCGCAACCAGTCCCAGCGCTGCCAGACCGAGGCGTAGCCGTGCGGGTCCTTGGCCGTGTAGCTGAAGCCGGTCCAGGCGACGCCCCAGGTGATGAGCAGCATCGGCACCCGGGAGAGCAGCCACGTCTTGAGCGCGTCCTCCTGGAGGTCGCCGATCCCGAGCCGCGCCCGCCAGGGGTCGGCGGCCGCGGTCAGCCGGTCGTGCAGGGCCGCCAGCGGTCCGCTCGCGGGGCGCACGTCGGATGTGGCGGCGTCGTCGGCGGAGGCGGGTTGATCAGATTCAAGAAGTCGTACGTCGGAATCCACGGCGGCGAAGTTATGCCGTACAGGTGACCGGTTTGCGAAATACACATGGCCGACACCCGAAGAACGCACACCGGTCCTGGCCCGACCATGGCGAATCCGCTGTCAACCGTTGCCGGGGCCGGCCGTCTCTAGCGGCAGAAGGAGTCGTTTCGATCGAGCCGGGGGAGACTTTGACCATGGTGAGAAAGCTGGCGGCCGCCTGCGTCCTGTCGACGGTGGCACTGGGCGTGGCGGCATGCGGCGGAAAGTCCGAGGTCGCGCCCGCCACGGTCGACGGCGCGACGCACAGCGGCGGCAGCACGAGCGGCGCCGCCTCCGCGGCGGCGGCGACCGGGACTGCCTCCGCGTCCCAAACGGCGGCGGGAGGCACGGGCGCGGCTTCGGCGAGCTCCGTCCCCGCGTGCGGCAATGACGATCTTGAGATCAGCTGGGGATACGGCACCCAGAGCCAGCCCCTTCAGGCGAACGCCGTCGTCTTCAAGAACATCAGCAGCCACCCGTGCACGCTTCGCGGTTACCCGGGAGCGACGATCAAGGACGCGGGTACGACGATCGACGCGGCCCGCGTGCTCAACGGATTCCGCGGAGATCTCCCGCCGCTGAGCAGCCCGCCGCTGGTCACGCTGAGCCCGGGCGGCAGCTCGTACGCCGTCCTCCAATGGCTCCTGCACACCGATCAGCCCTGCTACCCGACCGGCACCGGGACGATCGAGATCACCGCACCCAACACCACGAAGACCGTCGCCATCAGCACGGCCGCGCACATGGGCGCACAGGGCATCTGCTCGGCCTTCGAGACCAACCCCGTCGTGCCCGGCACGTTCGGCGCCTCGGCCGGCGGCTGACCGCGCCGAGATCGGCTCAGCCCGCCCGCGCCTCCATCGCTTCGACCAATCGGCCCAACGCCTTGATCACCCATTCGCGGTCATCGCCGAGTTCTGTGAACAGGTCCACCTCGGCGGCCAACTGACGGGGGAACAGTTCGTCCACCGCCTTGGCGCCGGCCTCGGTGATGGTCACGAACGCGATGCGACGGTCGGCGGGACTGGGTGTCCTTGCGATGAGGCCGCGGCGTTCGAGTTTGGCGAGCGTTTTGCTGACGCCGGCGCGGGACATGCCGTGCCGCTCGGCGATGCGGCGGGCGATGAGCGGCTCGGTGGCGTGGCGCAGCGGGATGAGCATGTCGACTTCGGGGGCGGTGAGCACCGCCCCCTCGTACAGCGGCTCGACGGCGCCGCCCAGCAGGCCGGTGGCGCGCTTGAGCAGACCCACGAGCTCCATCGGCGAGGTGTCGAGTCCGGGATTGTGCGCGGCCCACTGATTGCGGACGTCCTCGGGAGACGGATGCATGCGGCTCGCCTTTTCGTTCTCGGGGGCGTGGTTCTCAGCGCGTTGTCGTCACAGCGTTCCCGGCCGGATCGCCGGCGACCGAGCTCGGTCAGAGCGTACCGCCCGGCCAATTGTTAACTAGTAAACCATAGGCTATCGTTCAGCCCATGGCAGCCGCACCCTCGCACCAGAACGCCCCCACGTCGGCCCCCGCCCCGCCGACCGGGCACACGCCCTCCCCCGCCTCCGCACGCGCCCTGGTCCTCGTGCTCAGTGCTCTGACCGCCGTCGCGCCGCTTGCGACGGACATGTACGTGCCCGGATTCCCCGCGCTCGGTCGCACGCTGCACGCCGGCAGCTCGGCCGTACAGCTCACCATGACCGCCTTCCTCGCCGGGCTCGTCATCGGCCAGCTCGTCTTCGGACCGATCAGCGACGGAATCGGCCGACGACGCCTGCTGATCGGCGGCACGGCGGGATTCACCGTGTTCTCCCTCGCATCCGCGATAGCACCCAACATCGCCGCCCTCACCGCCACCCGCTTCCTCCAGGGCGTCGCGGGAGCGGCCGGGATGGTGCTCGCGCGCGCCGTGCTCACCGACCGCTTCCACGGCGCCGAACTACCGCGTTATTTCGCCGCGCTCGCGCAGATCATGGGCATCGCGCCGATCGCAGCACCCGTACTCGGCGGCCTCGTGCTGTCCATCTCCACGTGGCGCGCGGTGTTCGTCGTGCTCGCCGCGCTGGGCATCGTGCTGCTCCTCGGCGTGCTGCGCGCGGTGCCGGAGTCACTTCCGCCGGAGCGCCGACACGGCGGCGGCATCGGCAGCACCTTCCGCGCGATGGGCTCGCTGGTCCGCTTCCGCGCGTTCATGGGGTACGTGCTGACCCTCGGCTTCGCGGCCGCCGCGCTCTTCTCGTACATCGCCGGGTCCAGCTTCGTCTTCGAGGACATCCACGGGGTTTCAGCGAGTGTCTACTCATTGATCTTCGCGACGAACGCGGTCGGCATGCTCGTCGGCGGGTTCTGCTTCTCTCGCCTGGCGCACCGCGTCCGGCTGAACAAGCTGCTGACGGCGGGCGTCGTGATCGCCACGATCGGGACGTCGGCTCAGGTCGCGCTGCGGCTGCTGGTCGGCGAGACGCTGGCCTGGACGTGGATCACGCTGTTCGTCTCGATCGGCGCCATCGGCCTGATCTTCCCGTCCACGATGAGCATCGGCCAGGGCCTCGGCCGGCGGGCTCCGGGCGCCGCCTCCGCGCTGCTCGGCGGGTTCCAGTTCCTGCTCGGCGCGCTCGCCTCGCCGCTCGTCGGCGTGTTCGGCACGACGAGTTCGTTGCCGATGGCGGCGATCATGCTGATCTCGATGGCCTGCGCCTGCCTCGCGCTGTTCGGACTCGCTCGTCCTTGGGAGGGCAACGGCGAGCCCGAGTAGGCTACTCTCCAGCCATGTTGACGGTGCGTGACGTGCTCGGGCTCGACCTCGTCGCGTCCTTCGGCCCCGAGGTGGTCGCCGGAGCGGCGGGCCTGGACCGGCCGGTGCGCTGGGTACACGTGGCCGAGGCGCTGGACGTCGGCGTGATGCTCTCCGGGGGCGAGATCGTGCTGACCACGGGCCTGCTGCTGGCGGACGACCCGAAGGCGCAGACCGCCTACATGGAGGCGATGCACGCGGCCGACGTCGCCGCCGTGGTCGTCGGCCTCGGCCGGGCCTTCTCCACCACGCCGCCCGCGATGCGCCGGGCCGCCGAGCAGCGCGGCGTGCCGCTGATCGTGCTGCACCGGCCCGCGCCCTTCGCGAAGTTCACCGAGGAGGTGCACGCGCGGCTGCTCAACGAGCGCTTCGCCGCCGTGGACCTGTCCGACCGGCTGCGTTCCGCGCTGGCCGCGCTGAACCTCTCCGGCGCCTCGCTGCAGCGGCTGCTCGACGAGGTCGCGGCGTTCGCGGGCTGCCCGGTGATGCTGGTGAACCTCGCGCAGCGGGTGCTGGCCACGGCCGGGGACCGCGGCGCGCTCGGCGAACTGATGCGCGACTGGGGACGGGTCTCCCGGCAGGTCGCGGCCCTCGCCACGCCGTCGAAGGCCGCCGGGTCGACCACGGCCGGCCCGGACGGCTGGATCATCGCGCCGCTGCAGGCGCGCGGCACGCAGTGGGCCAGGCTCCTGCTGTTCGGATATCAGGGCACGGAGGCCGAGGGCCGGATGATCGCGGACCGGGCGGCCGAGGCGCTGGCCGTGCACCGGCTCGTCGGCGGCGGCGTGCAGTTCGCGCACGACGGACTGGAGGGCGAGGCCGCGCAGGCGATGCTCGCCGACCTGGCATCCGGCTCCGTACGCCCGGACCAGCTGCTGCCCCGCGTCCGCGCGCTGGGCCTGCCGGTCAGCCGGCGCACGTTCGTTCCGCTGATCATCAGGCCGCTGACCGGCAGCGGCGAGGGCCTGGACCTGCTCTTCCGCCGCGCGCTCAACGAGGAAGGCCTCGCCGGACTCGCCGGTGAGACCGGCGCCACGGGGATCGCCGTGCTGGTCAGCCTGCCTCGGGATCAGGACACTGCCACGGCCGTCAACCGCCTGGTGCTCAAGGCCTGTGAGCATGCCACGGAACGCGTCCGGAAGATCGTGGTCGGCGCCGGCTCCGACTGCGCCACGCTCGACGAACTGCCGCGTTCGTTCGCCGAGGCGGTGCACGTGGCCGACGCGGCAATGGCCGATCCGCCGGAAGGGCCGGTCGCCCGGCTCCGCGACGTACGCCTGCGCGGCCTCGTCCGGCTGCTGCGCGACGAGCCCGAACTCCAGGCCTTCATCGAACGCGAACTCGGCCCGCTCTTCGCCGAGCAGGACCTGATGGACGTGCTGCGCTCGTACCTGCGCACCGGCCGCAACAAGTCCCTCGCCGCGCAGGAGCACCACTTCTCGCGCCCCGCGCTCTACCGCAGGCTTCACAGCATCGAGACGCTGCTCGACGTGGACCTGGACGACTGGGACCAGCTCGTGTCGCTGTACGTCGCGCTACTCGCCTACGACGCGCAGCAGACGTCCGGAGCCGGTCCCAGCGACTAGATCGTCAGGCGACCGACTCGTCCGTCTTGACGGGAAACAGCTTCATCAGCGCGATGTAGAGCACGAATGCAGAGCCGAGGCCGACCGCCCAGCCGTAGTCGGCCAGCGGCTGCAGGAACGGGATCAGGCCCTTGGCCGGGAACGGGCCCTGCTTCACCCCGCCGACCACCGACGAGTACGAGCCGCCGATCGCCAGCAGGCCGCCTACCAGGAATGACAGGACCGCGCGCCAGTTCCAGCCGCCGTTGTACCAGTAGCGTCCTTCCGGCTTGTACAGCTCGTCGAGCGCCAACTTCGTGCGCCGCAGCACCCAGTAGTCCGCGATCAGGATGCCCGCGACCGTCCCCAGCAGTCCGCCCACCGTGTCGAGCCAAGTGAAGATGTAGACGTTCGGGTTCGAATACAGTTTCCACGGCAGGATCGCCACGCCGATCACGCCGGTGATCAGCGCGCCGGTGCGGAAGTTGACCAGCTTCGGCAGCAGGTTGGAGAAGTCGTACGCCGGGCTGACGACGTTCGCCGCGATGTTCACCGAGAGCGTGGCGATCAGCACGACGAACAGGCCGACGAGCGTGCCCGCGACGTTGTTCAGCTTGGTCAGCAGCTCGACCGGGTCCCAGATCGGCGCGCCGAACAGAGCCTGCGAACCGGAGGTGACCAGCACGGCGATCAGCGCGAAAGCAGTCATCGTAGTCGGCAGCCCGAGCGCCTGACCACGCGCCTGCGCCTTCTGGCTGCCACCGAAGCGGGTGAAGTCCGGGATGTTCAGCGACAGCGTGGACCAGAACCCGATCATGCCCATCAGCGAGGGGAAGAAGAGCTTCCAGAAATGCGAGCCCCAGCCGAGCTTGGAGGGTTGGCTGACCAGCGGCCCGAGGCCGCCGGCCTCGACCGAGACCCAGATCAGCAGGCCGATCGCGCCGACTAGCACGAGTGGGGCGGCCCAGTTCTCGAAGCGCCGCAGCGTGTCCATGCCGCGTACGATCACGACGACCTGGATGACCCAGAACACCGCGAACGAGAGCCACTCGGTCCACGGCTCGCCGCCCACCGCGCTCGCGTTGGCCCACCAGGAACCGAAGGCCTTGCCGCCCAGCGCGAAGATGGCGCCGCCGCCGATCCAGGTCTGGATGCCGAACCACACGCACGCGACCAGCGCGCGGATCACGGCCGGCAGGTTGGCTCCGCGCAGGCCGAACGAGGCGCGTGCGAAGACCGGGAAGGGAATGCCGTAACGGGTGCCCGCGTGTCCGTTCAGGATGACGGGCGCGAGCACGATGAGGTTGGCGAGGGCGATGGTGAGCACGGACTGCTTCCAGTCCATGCCGAGCGCGACCAGCCCGGAGGCGAGGGTCCAGGTGGCGATGTTGTGCGACATGCCGACCCAGAGCGCGAGGAAGTTGTACGTGTTCCAGCGGCGCTTGGCGACGGGTACCGGGATCAGGTCAGGATTGGCGAAGCGGGCGTCGTCGAGTACGACTCCCTCGGCCAGTTCTATTCGGCCGTCTTCACTTGTCGTAACGGAGGGCGGGGCGGTTGTGGACATCGGGGTAGGCCACCTCGTCAATAAGAGCTCTTACTAGCTCACCGTTGGGATCACTTCGGTTGCGTAGCGTTCGATAACCTCATCGATCGCGTCGTGCATGGCGTAGATCGCGAACTGGTCCACACCGAGCGCCTTGAGCTGCTCGAGCTTCGCGACGTGCGCCTCGACCGGCCCGACGAGACAGAACCGCTCGACGATCTCATCGGGCACGAATTCAGTATCCGGATTCCCCGCACGACCGTGGTGACTGTAGTCGTACTTCTCCCGCGCCTTGATATACGTCGTCAGATCCCCCGGAACCATCCCGGAAGACTCTCCATAGCGCGAGACGAGATCGGCCACGTGGTTGCCGACCATCCCACCGAACCAGCGACACTGATCAAGCGCATGCGCATTCCGCGCAGCACTGCCATCGGTCACATACGCCGGCGCCGCGACACAGATCTTCACACTCCCCGGATCACGACCCGCGTCCGCAGCGGCCTGACGCACCGCCTTGATCATCCATTCGGTCAGGAAGGGATCGGCCAACTGCAGGATGTACCCGTCAGCCTGGCGACCCGTCAGTTCGAGTGCCTTCGGACCGTAGGCGGCCATCCAGATCGGAAGACTGCCGTCCTTGACCCACGGAATCCGCATACTGGTACCGCCGAACTCCGCCTCACGGCCCTCGGCGAGGTCCTTGATCACACCCATCGCCTCACCGAGCACCCCCAACGTGGCCGGCTTGCGACCGGCGACGCGCATCGCCGAGTCGCCGCGCCCGATCCCGCAGATCGTCCGATTGCCGTACATGTCGTTCAGCGTCGCGAACGTCGACGCGGTGACCTCCCACGTCCGCGTACCCGGGTTGGTGACCATCGGCCCGACGATCAGCCGCTCGGTGTGCTCGAGAATGCGGCTGTAGATGACGAACGGCTCCTGCCAGAGCACGGCCGAATCGAAGGTCCAGCCGTGCGTGAACCCCAACCGCTCGGCCCGCACCATCCGGTCCACGAGCACCTTCGCCGGCGGGTCGTTCTGCAACACCAGACCGAAATCCATAGTCGTTCCCTTCGTTCCCTTAGTTCCCTTGGGTGACGCGGGGTCAGGTCAGGTACTGGCAGGTCGAGCGCGGCGTGAAGCGGCCGTGGCCGGTCTGCCCGAGGTACTGGCCGCCGTCGATGATCACCCGGCCGCGGGACAGGACGGTCTTCGAGTGCCCGGCGACGGTCTTCCCCTCGTACGCGGAGTAGTCCACGTTCATGTGGTGCGTGGCGGCGGACATCGTGTACGAACCCTGCGGGTCGTACAGCACGATGTCGGCGTCCGCTCCGGGCGCGATGGTGCCCTTCTTCGGGTAGAGCCCGAACATCCGGGCCGGCGTCGCGCAGGCCAGCTCGATCCAGCGGCGACGGCTGATGTGCCCGTCGACGACCGCCTGATGCAGCAGGTCCATCCGGTTCTCGACGCCGGGCATCCCGTTGGGGATCTTGGAGAAGTCGCCGCGGCCGAGCTCCTTCTGGCCGACGAAGCAGAACGGGCAGTGATCGGTGGAGATGACGGACAGGTCGTCACCTCGTAGCGCCCGCCACAGCGCCTCCTGGTGTTCGACCGGTCGCAGCGGCGTGGAACAGACGTACTTCGCGCCCTCGAAGTCGGGCTTGGCCAAATCGTCCGTCGAACAGAACAGGTACTGCGGACACGTCTCCCCGAACACGTTCAGCCCCAGGTCACGGGCCCGAGTCAGCTCCGCGACCGCCTCGGCCGCCGACACGTGCACCACGTAGAGCGGCGCCTCGGCGACCCGCGCCAACTGAATCGCCCGATAGGTCGCCTCCGACTCGAGCAGGGCCTTGCGCACCTCGCCGTGATAGCGCGGATCCGTCTTGCCCTGCGCGAGCGCCTGCTCGACGAGCACGTCGATCGCGATGCCGTTCTCCGCGTGCATCATGATCAGCCCGCCGTTCTCGGCGCCGCGCTGCATCGCCCGGAGGATCTTGCCGTCGTCGCTGTAGAAGACGCCGGGGTACGCCATGAACAGCTTGAAGCTAGTCACCCCCTCGTCGACGAGGCCGTCCATCTCCTTCAACGACTCGTCGGTCACATCCGCGAGGATCATGTGGAAGGCGTAGTCGATCGCGCACTGGCCCTCGGCCTTCGCATGCCAGGTGTCGAGCCCTTCGCGCAGCGACTTGCCGACCGACTGGACCGCGAAGTCCACGATCGTGGTGGTGCCGCCCCACGCAGCCGCACGCGATCCGGTCTCGAACGTGTCGGACGCGGCCGTGCCGCCGAACGGCAGCTCCATGTGCGTGTGCGCGTCGACCCCGCCCGGAATGACGTAGAGGCCGGCGGCATCGAGCACGGTGTCCGCGGACCAGCCCTCCGCCACCGAACTCCCCGTCGCCGCCACCGCCGCGACCGTCTCGCCCTCAATCAGCACGTCCGCGTTCAGCTCGTCCGACGCGGTGATGACCAGGCCGTTCTTAATCAGCGTCCTCATGGTTGAATCACGCCTCCGTCAGCGGACCGTAGGCCTCCGGGCGGCGGTCGCGGTAGAACGCCCACTGCTGGCGCACCTCTTCGAGCCGGCCCATGTCCAGGTCGCGCACGACGAGTTCCTCGGCCTTGTCCGACGCCACGTCGCCGACGAACTGCCCGCGCGGGTCCACGAAGTAGCTCGTGCCGTAGAAGTCGTTGTCGCCGTACTCCTCGACGCCCACGCGGTTGATCGCGGCAATGAAGTACTCGTTGGCGACCGCCGCCGCGGGCTGCTCCAGCTGCCACAGATACGCCGACAGCCCCCGGCTCGTCGCGGACGGGTTGTAGACGATCTCCGCGCCGTGCAGCCCGAGCGCGCGCCAGCCCTCGGGGAAGTGCCGGTCGTAGCAGATGTACACGCCGACCCGGCCGACCGCCGTGTCGAACACCGGGAACCCGATGTTCCCCGGCTTGAAGTAGTACTTCTCCCAGAAGCCCTTGACCTGCGGAATGTGGTGCTTGCGGTACTTGCCGAGGTAGCTGCCGTCCGCGTCGATCACCGCGGCCGTGTTGTAGTAGAACCCCGCCGACTCGAGCTCGTACAGCGGCAGCACGATCACGATACCGAGCTCCTTCGCCAGCGCCTGGAAGCGCCTGGTCGTCGGCCCGTCCGGGATCGCCTCGGCCCACTTGTAGTGCTCCGGCTCCTGCACCTGGCAGAAGTAGGGGGCGTTGAACACCTCCTGGAAGCCGATGATCTGCGCCCCCTGCGCCGCGGCCTCCCGCGCCGCCTTCTCGTGCGCCGAGATCATCGTCTCGACGTCTCCGGTCCACGCCGTCTGGAACAGGGCTGCTCGAACCACTCGGCTCATCGCGTCGTCACTCCTTGGAACTCGGGGAGCGGGCTTTGGAATGCTTGAACAGTAGGAGACCGCCGAGGCCGCATCGAGTGCCGCGCTGTAACGCCCTGCCCTCTCCGCCGTTCCACCATGTCACGCCCGGTACTCACATGATTACACGTGTCACCGCCACGAGAACCGCCCGTGAATTCATTGTTTCGTTCCCTCGCCGAAATGCTGGGAGGACACGCCCTGACAAGCGCGGGCACGCTGGACTTGAGCTTTGGAAAATCGCCGCTTCGCGACTGTGGTGATGAGGCGCGCCTCGGTTTCGCTCGGTTCGAGGCGTTGGCGTTCGTGCGGTCCGTGTTCGGCCGCTACCTACGGCCTGATGCTCCGCTGCGCTCCGCATCGGGCCTACGGCCGGGCCGATTACCACTACTTATCCCGCCCACCCACCCTGGCCTCCGGCCCTACGCTACGCGGCCGCCCACGTCGCTCCGCGCCTCCGGGCGGCCACTACGCTCCGGGCCTACGGCGATACAAGCCGCCCGCACCCACCGACGTGATAACGCCTGGTCCAGATGCCGCGGTCGATGGCGTAACACCTGCCGAAGTGCGAGGGCGTCTCCTCACACGAGACGGCCGGAGTGTCGGGTCGGGCGTTGTATGCGGCACGGGCCGCATCGACGTGTGCGAGGTGCGTGGCACTCCACTCCAGGAGGGGCAAGCTCGATCACCCGGTGTCCGCCGACGTCCGTGGTCGCCCACTCATACAGGTCAGCCTTATCAATGTACGTCGGCGCACACTGGTGCGTCTTGGCGTGTCAAGGTCCGTGATGAGACCACAATTGAGACCACGACGACTCTCCGTGCGCCGCGGCGCACGCGGGCTAGAACTCTACAAGGATCAAGGCGCACCGTTCCGGCGCGCAGCGCCAGAACGGCCCCGCGCCTTTGCGCCAGACTTCGCCGCGCGTGTCTCGGGCCACGCCGCGCTGCCGACGAACGCGCGAAGTGATCCAGTAGAAGAGCAACGGGCGGATTCAAGCGGTCGTTGCAACGACGGCTATTGATTCGCGTCGAGGAGTCTAGCGCGGTCTGCGGGCGGTGGGCGCCTAGAGTTTCGATCACGGCTACGGTGGCCGGCATGGATACCGGGATGATCGACACTGACGCGTACGCAGCGAAGCTCCTGGCGGACAACGCCGTCGGCCGGTGCTTCATCTGTGGTCTGGCCGACGAGGCAACCACGCCCGATCATGAGATCGTGGCCTACCGGGACGAGTCCTGCGTGGTCTTCTTCCCGCCCTGGCAGCGTCTCTACGGCTACTGCCTGCTCGCGCCCAGGCAGCACGTGACCGAGGTGGTCTCAAGCTTCACCGAAGACGACTATCTGGCACTGCAGCGGCGCGTGCATCGCCTCGGTCGGGTTCTGGCGGAGATCACGCCCACGGAACGGCTCTACGTGTTCAGCTTCGGCAGTATGCAGGGGGTCGCCCACGTTCACTGGCATCTCGCGCCGCTGCCTCCGGGCGTGCCGTTTCGCGAGCAGCAGTTCGCCGCCGTCGACAAGACCGAATATCTCGAGGTCCCCAGGCCCGAACTCCAAGCCATGGCGCGCAGGATCGGTGATGGAATGGCTGCTCTGGCCGCGGCCGAGGCGTGATGCGCGTGCAACCCGCCAAAAGGCGGGGGATGCAGTCAAAACTCATCGAGACGAGGGGACATCAACCGCCATGGCATTCGCGAGTCGTTCGGCGGGTGTGTCCCAGCCGAGCGTCTTGCGGGGGCGGCGGTTGAGCTGGTTGGCGACGGCGTCGAGGTCGTCAGGGGTGTGGACGGACAGGTCTGTGCCCTTGGGGAAGTACTGGCGCAGTAGGCCGTTGGTGTTCTCGTTCGACCCGCGCTGCCATGGCGCGTGCGGGTCGCAGAAGTAGACCTGCACGGCGGTGGCCAGGGTGAACTCACGGTGTTTGGCCATCTCGGTGCCCTGGTCCCAGGTCAGCGAGCGGCGCAGGTGCGCCGGGAGGGTCGAGATCGTGCGGATCAAGCCGTAGCACACTGCCTCTGCACCGTGGTCGCCGGGCAGGTACACCAGCTCACGTAGCGGGTGGCGCGCTCGACCAGTGTGCCGATCGCGGAGCGCGCGTAGGCACCGAGGATCAGGTCCCCTTCCCTGCCCGGGCACCGCCCGATCCTCGACCTCGGCGGGACGCTCGCTGATCATCATCAATGGTTTGGGTAGCCCCGAGCGCCTTGTCGGATGCGGCCGAATCCTGGGCCGGCGCACAGCGCACCCGGTACGCAGTGCCCGGCCAGTTCCCGGCCCAGTTCACCTCGGTCCTGGTAGAGCGCCCGGTAGATCGTCTCGTGAGACACGCTGTACTCCGGATTGAGGTGACCCCCGGGGCATAGACACCGGGTTTCATGCGGCTATGGATATGAGTGTAGCAGGACCGTCAGAGCGCTGAGCGTCACGGAGCTGCTGCTCGTAGTCGGCGGGCGAGAGCAGCCCGGCGCAGAACGTTCTTAACTGCCGCCGCACGATAAGCATCTTCAGCTTCTGAAAGCGATGCTGGCGAATGTGGCACCCGAGCAGCATGCCTGACGCGTTGTTGCGGCAGCTGTCTATCCCCCCACGCACTCAGATGGGAGCGCCGCATGTGATGGGCACTTGAAGCAGACATCACAACGCCGCGGCACAGGAGAGGCCGATGACGACCGCCGGACCCGCGGTGCGGTTGATCCAGGCAGCGATGAGCAAGGCTGCTGCGAGTACGCCCCACCACTTGCCAGCCCACCGAGCAGCCTGTTCTTGGACTTCGGCACAAATTCGTATTCTGCTTTGCGCTCTTGGCATTGGCTAGCGATTCCGTGGGGCGCGCAGGGGTGCACTGAAGTACATGGAGCGCTCGTAGCGCCGCGCGTGGGCGGGACCGGCTGCCGCTTCGTCAGCATCTCGAAAGTCAGCGAAAAGTCGGCGAAACGCCGGGCAGCAGCCGACAACATACGATAACGCGTGACAGCCGACCTGCACGGGAACGAACAGCCGGGAGCCGGCGACAGCGCCAGGGATGCCCGTACGGCTCTTACAAGGAAGTGCCCGGGTTCGGCGACTTCCGGTTGTCTTGAGAAGCGGGACCATTGAGCAGAATGAATCGTGGGCCTTTGGGCGCCCCGGTGTTCCATATCTCGTATCCGTACCGCTGTGGGCCATTGCTAGCGAAGACGGCAGTCCCAATCACATCGGCGTTGCTGCCGATAATGACTTTGCATCGTACGATAGACTGATCGACTCTGAAGATATTTACATACCGCCGTATGGTGAGCCTACTGCTAAGGCCAATGTCTCATTCATGGTGCTTGCGTCCGGTGTTAGCCTTGACACGGGCCAGCCATTTGTGAGCATGACCGAGTACCTCGCTAGCGATTCGCTTTTATTTGGCCACTACCAGGAGATAGGGGTAAACTATGAAGAAGCTCCTCGCGAATGGTCAGGCTGGATTAATTTTGATGGGAATGGCACAATGTACGTTTTCGGGTATGGCTCGCTGACCAAGCCGGGGTCAGTTGCCGCGGAACTCAACCGCGCAGTCAATCGTGACGAAATGATCCCGGCCGAACTACGAGGCTGGCGACGGGCCTGGAATGTCGGTTCTGACAAGTATTCGCATCCAGAGCGGACTATTTACAAGCCCGATGGTTCCGTCTTCGACGGTGTTGTGGCTGTTCTGGGCCTTGTTCAGGGAGCCGCGAATGCGCATTGCAACGGAGCGGTGTTTTCGGTGTCTAGTGAGGACCTGGCCAAGCTTGATGCGCGCGAGCGTAACTACCGTCGAATCGATGTCACCCAGGCCGTAACATTTAGGGGTAAGCCGGACGACTGCGTTGTGTTCGTCTACGTGCCTCGCGTCGAGGCGATGGAGCGGCTTGAGCGTGCGCTCAGAGGGCCCAACCGCCGACCGACCGCAATCCGCAAGGCTTACGTGGATCAGACCCGGGCGGGATTCTCGCTGATGGGTGAACGAGAGCTTCGCCAATTTGATGCTGACCCCATCCCGAATATCGACATTCACGACCTTAGATTCGAGTACAAGGCCAGCGGCATCCGCGATGTAGATGACCGGACAGATGGACCAGAGCCGCAGGCGGCAGTCGCAGTGACAGCGCCGCATCCGGGTCCAGGTCGTAATGGAGCCACCTGACGGGCTTGGCCTAACCGATTGGCGAGGGCTGGAACGCGCCGCTTTGGGCGTAGTTGGCCGCAGCAAGTACAGCAACGCCAGTACGTGCACTGATCCGGCCCGATGCTTGGAGCTTGGTGATGTGGGGCGTCGGCGGGTGCGGGCGGCTTGTATCGCCGTAGGCCCGGAGCGTAGTGGCCGCCCGGAGGCGCGAAGCGACGTGGGCGGCCGCGTAGCGTAGGGCCGGAGGCCAGGGTGGATGCTCTCCTGGATGTCAAGCGGGGGTGTGTCGTGGTTCGGGGTGG
Source organism: Actinospica sp. (assembly GCF_035552695.1). Lineage (NCBI taxonomy): Bacteria > Bacillati > Actinomycetota > Actinomycetes > Catenulisporales > Actinospicaceae > Actinospica > Actinospica sp. The sequence goes on along the minus strand of NZ_DASZKT010000044.1, from coordinate 43,332 downwards.
TCGTGGTCGTGTTTGATCAGGTAGTAGGCCCGGTGCGGAGCGCAGCGGAGCATCGGGCCGTAGGTAGCGGCCGAATACGGACCGCACGAACGCCAACGCGCCTTACACCGAGCGGTACCGAGGCGCGCCTCATCATCACAGTCGCGAAGCGGCGACATTCCGAGCCCCGGGCAGGTGGCGCTCCGCCGAAGGCGATGGCCACGAAGAAGGAGCAGCAGTCGCCGCTGGGCGAGCGATACGCGCGGCGTGAGGCCCGGCGCCGCCGGGCCTCCTCGCGGATACGCGTCGAGCACTCCAACGCCGAATACAAGCAGTGGCGGCCGCTGATGCGCTGGACCGGACGGCGCGAAGACTTCGCCGATACTCAGGCCGCGATCGCCGGGCTGGTTTCCGACCGCTCAGCCCGCCGTGCCACTCGCCGTGCCACGCACCGCGCGACCGGTGCCGAACCGGCCCTCGCCCGCACCGCAGCCTGCTGATCGCGCCAGAGGCCCAAACCATTGGGCTGACAATTGCCGACCGCGATCGCTGCCTGATACGTCAGCCGTGCAGGGTGACGACGTACCCGTCGGGGTCGGCGAACGCGAAGGTGCGGCCGAACGGGCCGTCGAACGGTGCGGTCACGATGCGCACGCCGTGGTCAGCCAGGTCGTCGTGGATCTTCTCGACGTCCTCGGCCTTGAGCCACAGTGCCACGCCCCAGCCGAGCTTGTCGACGGCGTCCAGGTCGACCGCGGGATCGCGCACCGCGAACGGGACGGGCTGAGTATCGAAAACCACGGCGTGGGGCGGGGAGACGGCGGCGCGGGTGAGCCCGAGCCTTTCTTCGTAGAAGCGTGCGGAGGCCTCCAGGTCGTGTACCTGAAGCGCGATGAACGACGGTCCGACGACAGCCATGGTGAGAACACCTTCCAGTATCAGGAAACCTGATACTAAGCGTAGGCTCGCACCCCGAACAATGCAAGGTAACCTGATACACGTCGAGTAGCACCAAGGGCGAAGGAGGGGCCATGAGCGGTCCACGCCGAGCGCAGAGCACCGCTGACCGGCCCGGATACCTGATCAAACTGGCCCAGGCCGCGCTCCACGCCCAGATGGCCCGGGCCCTGCACGAGCACGGCGTCACACTCGCCCAGTTCGCCGTGCTCACGGCGCTGGCCGAGGAGCCGGGCCTGTCCAACGCCGAGCTGGCACGACGCGCGTTCATCACCCCGCAGAGCATGAACGAGAACCTGCGCGAGCTCGAACAGCGCGCCTGGATTAGCCGCAGCCACCACCCCACGCACGGACGGATCCGGCAGACCGCGCTCACCGACCAGGGGCGCGCAATCCTGCAGGCCTGCGACGCCGCAGTCACGGCCATCGAACAGCGCATGCTCGCCGAACTCGACCCCGACCAGCGCCACCAGCTCGCCGCGGCGCTGCGCACCTGCATCGCCGCCCTGGCCCTGAACCCCACACAGCCAGAAGCAGGTCGTAAGTAACGTAAGTAATCGGCCCGGACGTAGGCCCGACGGAGCGCAGCGGAGCATCGGGCCGCAGGTAGGGCCGACTACGGACCGCACGATCGCCAACGCGCCTCAAACCGAGCGGAACCGAGGCGCGCCTCATCATCACAGTCGCGAAGCGGCGATTTCGAGAACCTCAGGCCCTACGAGAAAAGTCGTCCCAGGTAGGCGTGGTCGTCGCCGACTCGCGGCGGGGTGAAGTAGCGGGCGACTACGGTATCGGGGACCTCGGCGAGGGTGGCGGGGCGCCAGTGGGGGTTGCGGTCCTTGTCGACGACTTGGGCGCGGATGCCTTCGGCTAGGTCGGGCTCGGCGAGGCCGGAGCAGGAGACGAGGAATTCCTGTTCGAGCACGTGCTGGAGGTCGGGGAGGTCTCGGGCGCGGCGGACGGCGGCGAGGGTGACCTTGAGGGCGGTCGGGGACTTGGTGAGGATCGTGGCGGCGGCCTGGTTGGCCGCGGGGCTGGCGTGGCGCTGGAGGCGGTCGACGATCTCTTCGACGGTGTCGGCGGCGTAGCACTCGTCGATCCAGGTGCGGTGTACCGCGAATTCCGCGTCGGGGACGGGGGCGGCGAAGGTCTTGAGGGCGGCGCTCGCGTCTTCGGTGGCGAGGGCGGCGGTGAAGGTGAAGTCCCGGAGCGCGGCGGAGGGGACGAAGTGATCAGCCAGGCCGCACAGCACGGCGTCGCCCGCGCCGACCGCGGTGCCGGTGAGGGCGAGGTGGGTGCCGAGTTCGCCGGGGGCTCGGGAGAGCAGGTAGGTGCCGCCGACGTCGGGGATGAAGCCGATGCCGGTCTCGGGCATGGCTACGCGGGAGCGCTCGGTGACGATGCGGACGGAGCCGTGGGCGGAGATGCCGACGCCGCCGCCCATCACGATGCCGTCCATGATCGCGACGTACGGCTTGGGGTAGCGCGCGATGGCGAGGTTGAGCCGGTACTCGTCGCGCCAGAACTCGGCCGCCTCGCGCGGGCGACCGGTGATCACCGACTCGCGCACGGCACGGATGTCCCCGCCGGCACACAGGCCGCGCTCCCCCGCGCCTGTGATGACCACGGACTCGATCGACGGGTCCGCCTGCCACCCATCGAGCGCCGCGGCGATCCGCTGCACCATGCCGCGGGTGAGGGCGTTGATGGCCTTGGGTCGGTTCAGCGTCAGGAAAGCCGCGCGGCCCTCGGTGCGCAGCAGGACGTCGTCGGCGGAGGGGTCTTCGATGATCGGCACGGTTTCGAGCGTACCGGTGCCCACCCCTGAGCCGAGGCGGGCACCGGTTCACTCGCGAGCGATCAGTACTGCGCGGGCAGTTTTCCGCGATCAGTACTGCATCGTGACTCCGCTCACCGTCTGCGTGTCCGTCGTCGCGCCGGTGCCGGCGGTGAACGCCGGGAGCACGGAGCTGGGCAGCGTGACCGCGCCTTGCAGCACCTGTGTCCCGTCGACCGCTACCGTGAGCACGCCGTTGTAGACGGTCACCCACACCTGGTGTGAGCCGAGCAGGCTGGGCACGCTCGTCGTGGTGTAGAGCAGTTTCGGTGCCGTGCCCGAGGTGGGATTGGTCCCGATGGACACGCTGGAGGCCACCTTGCCGCCGGTGTAGGTGTTGAGGATCACGTAGATCCCGGCGAGCCCGGTCGCGCCGACGCCGTTGCCGTGGTTGCCCACCGAGCTCGGACTCACCGACGAGGCGTCGAACAGGCTCACGGTGAGTCCGTCTCCGCCGGTGCCGCCGGTGATGACCGAGGTGAATCCGGCCTCGAAGTTCGCCGCGGAGATCGCCGTCGGATCGACCGCCGCTCCGGCCTGGTTGGCGGTCGCGGGCGTCAGCAGACTGCCACTGCCGCTCATCGTGGCGACGCCGTTGTACGACCAGCTGCCGCCGGGCGCCGGGAGCGCTGCGCCGTTCGCCGAGATCGACACGCCGCTGACGATGTGGTTGTCCGTGGTGCCGCCGGTCGCCCCGGTGAAGGCCGGGAGCACGTTGGCCGGCAGGGTCACGGTCGGTGAGAGGACCAGCGTGCCGTCCACCGAGACGTCGAGCTGTCCGCCCATGGTGACCTGGACAGTGACCGTGTGCGTTCCGGTGCGCAGGGCGCCGATGTTCGTCGAGGTGGCCAGATAGGTCAAGGTGCCGCCGCTGCCGCCGGTCGCGATGCCGACGAAGTTGTTCGACGGGGCCCCGGACTGTTGATAGGTGCTCAGCACGACGGCCACCCCGCTCAACCCGGAGAAGCCCATTCCGCCGCCGTTGCCGCCGACCGACGTCGCGGTCGACTTCGTCGCGTCGAGCAGGCTGAAGGTCAGGCCCGTGCCGCCGGTGCCTCCGTTCAGCTGCGCGGTGAAGCTCGCGGTCAGACCGGCGCTCGGCACGGGCGTGCCGTAGACCGCGGAGGCCGCCTTATTCGTGTTCAGCTTGGTCAGCACCAGATTCTTGCCCGAGGTCGTGGCCGCGCCGTTGACCGTCCAGCCGCCACCCGGCGCGGTGATCGCGGTGCCGCCGGTCGCGGGCGTGCCGCCGCCGGTCACGGAGATGTCCATCGCGCCCTGGCCGGTATCGGTGGTGACCTCGTAGGTTCCCGAGTAACTCGCCACCGCGGTCGGTGTGAACGTCACCGACACCGTGTAGCTCTCGCCGGGAGCGAGTTGCTGGCCCTCAGGGATCGGGTTGACGGCGCCGAACGGGGCGGTCGGTGGAGCGGCCTTGGTCACCGTCAGGTTGATATTGCCGGTGTTCGACACGGTGAAGGTCTGCGTCGCGCTCGCGCCGACGGCGACATTGCCGAAGGACAGGCTCGTCGGACTGATCGTCACCTGCGGATCGGAGTTGATCGCGATACCCGTCAGCGGGATCGTCACCGAACCCTGATCACTGGTGAGCACGATCGACGAGCTGTCACTCTCGGCGAGAGTCGGCGTGTATGTGACGCTGATGGTGTCGGAGACTCCGGCGGCCAACGTGTCGCCGACGTTGGGTAGCCCGCTCGTGGAGAACGGTGAGCCGGGCCCGGTCACCCCGGTGAAGGTCTCACTGCTCGTGCCGGTGTTCGTCACGCCCACGGTCAGTGTTTCAGAGCTGCCCACGGCCATGGTCCCCCAGTCGAGGGCCGTCGGCGCCGCGCCCAAGCCCGGTTGGGTCCCGGTGCCGCTCAGCCCGACGTTGATGGTGCCCGCGTCCGTGGTCAGCGACAGCGCGCCGGTATCCGCGCCCCAGGTGGTCGGCGAGTAGCCCACGGGCACGCTGATCGTCTGACCGGCCGTCAGCGTCACCGGCAGCGACGGGGTGGTCGCGCCTGCCGAGAACGGCGAAGCCGCGCTCACTGCCGAGACCGTGACCGTCTTGGCCGCCGTCAGTGTGGCCGTGGCCGTGCCGCTGGAGCCGACGGCCACCTGCCCGAGGCCGACCGAGGTGCCCTGCAGCGCCTGCGTCGTCGGGGCGCCGAACGCGATCAGGTTGCCGTCGCGGGTGCCGACGTACACGCGGCCGTTGTTGGTCGCGGGCACCGAGAACTTGGAGACCTTGCCGAGCGGCCAGGAGCGCAGCAGGGTCATCACGCCGCTTGAGGGCACGGCGTTGTACACCATCAGCTGGCCGCTCGCGCCGGTGGCGTCGGCGGACTGGATGATCCACACCAGCGCGGAACCCGACGTCGTTCCGCTCGAGGTCACCACGGGCGAGCCGGAGGTGTAGCCGAAGGTCTCCTGGCTGTTTCCGGCCACGTGCAGCGCGGGTTTTCCGGTGCCGGTCAGGCCGTAGCTGAGCGCGACGAGGTTGCTCTTGGACTCGTCGACGTAGACGTAGCCGCCGTCCCCGCCCCAGACCGCGGGATGCCCCCACACTCCGGACAGCGTGCTCTGACCGAGGATCAGGTCGCCGCCGTTCGTTCCCTGGCCGCGGCCGCCGAGGGAATCCCGGTTGAGCAGGAACAGCCGGCCCTCCTTGCCGATCACCGCCATCAGGTGCGGATACGTCGCGGTGCCGAACTCCGCGTCCGGGAGCGCGACCGGGCCGCCGGACGCGAGGTCCTGGTCGTTCGCGTCGAGCGTGGCCGCGTCGGCCGGGGCGAAGAAGTCCGATGCGGAGATGGTGCCGCCGGAGCCGACGGTCAGGTGGACCACGGACTCGGAGAGCGTCGCCGGAGGCGAGGTGCCGACGCCGACAGGAGGAGTGACGCCGTTTCCGGTGGCGATGAACATTCCGTTCGAACCGTCCGAGACGATGCCGCCGCCGGACTGCCAGATGCCCGCACCCGACGCGTCGGGTCCGGCCTCGGTGGTCCACATGTGCGGCGACTGCGTGCTCGTGTTCACCCCGACCACGTAGCCGCGGTACGGCTTGTGGTCGCAGTGGCCGCCGAAGGCCATGTAAATGCTGCCGTTCTGCAGCAGCATTCCAGGGCGCTGCAGCTCGTCCTCCGTGTCGAAGGTGTTAGTGGAATCGTTCGACGGCGAGCCCGCGATCGTCACCGGCCAGCCGGTGCGCACCGCGCCGGTCGTCGCGCTGAGGGCGTAAAGGTAGTAATGCGGCACCGACGCGTTCGCACCGTCGTTCACCTTCGCCGTGAGGTAGATGTAGCCGGAGGACGGGTCGTAGACCGGGGTCGAGGTGATTCCGATGTCTGGTACGAGGTCGCCACACCCGATCGTCGAGGCGGGCCAGGACGGGCCTAAGTACGTCGACCAAAGGATCGCGCCGGTCTCGCTGTTGAGGCCGTAGACGTAGTTCTCCTCGGTCCCGACGATCACCGTCGAACCCACCACCAGCGGCTGCGCATAGATCTGACCGGTGAGCGCGGTCGAGAAGAGCTGTCCGAAGTCGCTGCCGGTCACCGCTCCCGGAGAGAGCGTCGACTCGTTCGGATCCCAGCCCGTGCGCTGGTTGTCGCTGGAAACGGTCACGTTGTCGGCGTGCGCCGGGCTCGCAGCCGGCACGATCGCGACCAGCAGGCCGACGAGTAGGGCGAGCACGGTCAGCCACACCCTGACGGCGGCATGGGGCGACGAAGAACGCAGCATGAAACGGTCCCTCCCACAGCCCGGCGTACCGGGCACCGGCCTCGTCGGCTCCGCCCGTCCGCGGCCCACCAGCCGCCGGGCTTTACCGAGCCTTGACTACGCCGTGAACATAAGGGGACTTCCATGATCAGATCGGCAAGTTCACCAAAGCGTTATAGAGAACGCCTCTACATTCCACCCAATAAGAAATCCAGGTAAACGCAACGTTGTACGGATGTTTCCTGCATCCCCCGTCCGACGTCGCGCGGGGGCGCGCGAATGGAGCGCGCTGACCTTAGGTTTGTAACAGTACGGAACCGCGAGTGGACTTGGTGAAATCGACCACGCTACGCTCGCGCCGTTGAATGGAGCCGGAGGATTGCCGGTCATCGAAGACCTTTGAGTGCCCCTCCTTTTCGCTCCAACTCAGAGAACTAATCGAATTGTCACGTCGCGGACCCGGGCTGTTCACGACGCGCGCGTATAAGGCGCGCCACATTAAACCCAAGGGGGGGTCATGCGGTCTTTACCCGAGGCTGCGCCCGTACCGGCTACCGGTCGGGCCGAGGATCCACCGACGAGCGCGCGGCACGGCCTGCTCGGCCGTCTCGCCGCGGTGCCCTGGCCGCTGTTCGCGCTGCTCGGCGTGCAAGCCGCGCTGTCCGTCCGGCTGCTGCGCCTCAACACGGCGTTCGTCGACGAGGCCACCTATCTCTACGCCGGTCACCAGGAGCTGGACCACTGGATCCACGGCTGGCCCATTCCGGCGTACTCGACCTACTTCTCCGGCGCCCCGACGATCTATCCGCCGATCGCCGCCGTGGCGGACAACCTCGGCGGGCTGGTCGGAGCGCGGCTGCTCTCGCTGGCGTTCATGCTCTGGGCCACGGCGATGCTCTGGGCCTGCGCCCGCATGCTGTTCGGCCGGATCGCCGCCGTCGCGGCCTGCGCGATCTTCATGTCGCTCGGCCCGACCCAGGCGCTCGGCGCGTTCGCCACCTACGATCCGATGGCGTTCGCGCTGATGGTGACCGCCGTGTACTGCGCGTTGCGCGCGGGAGACGCGTCGGAGGAGGCCGGGTGGTGGCCGCTGTGCGCGGTGCTGCTCGCCCTCGCCGACGCCACGAAGTACACGATGGCGCTGTGGGACCCGTTCGTGCTGGCCATTCTCGTGATCAGGGCCCATCCGCAGGTCGGCCACGGCGCGAAGATCCGCCGCGCGGCCGGGGTCGCGGCGCTCGCCGTCTCGCTGCTCGCCCTCGGCCTCGCCGCCGGCGGCGCCTTCTACATCGACGGCATCACCTCGACCACGCTGACCAGGGCCGCGGGCCTCACCCACCGCACGGTGATCGTGCACGAAGTCCTGCGCTGGGTGGGCTGGCCACTCGCGTTCGGGGCGCTCGGACTGCTCGTCGCCCTGCTCCTGCGCCGGTCCAGGCTGCAAAGCGCCCTGCTGGCCACGCTCGTACTCGCCTCGGTCGTCGCGCCGCTCAACCAGCTGCGGATAACCACGGACACGTCGCTGGAGAAACACGTCGACTTCGGGGCCTGGTTCGCCTGCCTGGCCGCCGGCTACGTCGTGACCGAAGTCTCCCGCGCCCTGCCCGGCCTGCTACGCAGCACGCCCTTCCGCCTGGTCACCGCCTCGCTGATCACGGCCGCCGCCCTGCTGACGACGGTGAGCACCGGTGCCGCGCAGGCCGACGCGTACTTCCACACCTGGCCCAACGCCCAGCCGGTCGCCGAGGCGATGAAACGCCACGTCACCTCCGGCACGGCGCAGTATCTCGTCGAGGACTACGACGTCGAGGCGTACTACCTGCTCACGGACACCACCTGGCACCAGTGGAACAACACCTGGGCCTTCAGCTACTTCAGCCATGCGGACCACAAGGAGATCAGCGGGGTGCCCGCGTACGTGGCCGCGGTGAAGAACCACTACTTCGACCTCATCGTGCTCGACTTCGGAGATACCTCGAGCACCGATCACGCGATCGCCGCGGCGATGGCCGGCTGCGCGAACAAGTGCGGCTACCACATCGTCGCCGAGGTCCCGTACAGCGGCGCCACATGGCGCGGTCAGTTCACCATCTGGCAGTACCAGGGAGCGCGCTGATGTCCATCCTGGAAGACGAACGCGACGAAACCGCGACCACGCTCGTCGCCATACCGGGCTCGGACGACACCGGAGCGTTCACGACGCCGTCGGTGCCGTCGCGGCTCCCGCATCCGCCGACCGACGCCGAGACGAAGCTCTACGACGGCCGCAACCGCCAACTGCTCATGCGCGTGTCGGTGGCCTCGTTCCTCGTGCTGACGATCTCGCAGTTCCGCTTCGTCATCACCGAGAAACCGCTGCTGGTCCTCGCGCCCTTCTTCCTGTTCACCGTGCTCTACTACGTGATCTCGCTCTGGGTGAACATCGGCACGAAGGACTTCGACATGGCCGCCCACGAGCGGCTGGTCGCGGAGTGGATGCCGCGGGACCATCCGTCACTCGACGTGTTCCTGCCGATCTGCCGCGAGGACCTCGAAGTCCTGAGCAACACGTGGACCGGTGTGTCCGCGCTGATGCGGCGGTATCCGGGCCTGTGCACCGTCTACGTGCTCGATGACGGCGCGGACCCCGAGGCTGCCGAACTGGCGGCCGACTTCGGCTTCAGGTACCTGACCCGCCCGCTCGACGGCGAGAACCCGCGCGGGTGGTTCAAGAAGGCCGGAAACCTCCGCTACGGCTTCTCGAACTCGGAGGGCGAGTTCGTCCTCGTCCTCGACGCCGACTTCAACCCGCGCGCGGATCTGCCCCGGCATCTGCTGCCGTACATGGCGGCCGAGCCCAGGCTCGGCATAGTCCAGTCCCCGCAGTTCTTCCGCACGCACAGCGGCCAGACCAGGATGGAGCGGGGCGCAGGAGCGGTCCAGGAGCTCTTCTACCGGCTCGTCCAGGTGTCCCGGGACCAGCGCAACGGCGCCATCTGCGTGGGCAGCTGCGCGATCTACCGCCGCGAGGCACTGCGGGAGAACGGCGGCTCCACGCTCATCGGCCACTCCGAGGACGTGCACACCGGATTCGACCTGCGTCGCCAGGGCTGGGATCTGCGCTACGTGCCGGTCCCGCTGGCGGCCGGCCTGTGCCCGGAGACACCCGACGCCTTCTTCGTGCAGCAGTACCGCTGGTGCATGGGATCGATGGACCTGCTCAAGCACGAGAAGTTCTGGAAGCACAAGCTCAAGCTGCGCACCCGCTGCTGCTACTTCTCCGGGTTCTGCTACTACCTGCACACCGCCCTGTTCACCGTCATCACTCCGCTGATCCCGTTGACGATGCTGTTGTTCCTCCCGGATCGGGTGCGGCTGATCAACTACGTCTTCATCGCACCTTCGCTCATCTACAATATCCTGATATTCCCGCTGTGGCACCGCTGCCGCTTCGGCCCCTCGGCCTACATGGCCAAGCTGCTCTACGGCTGGGCCCACCTGTTCGCCATCTGGGATCTGCTGCGCGGCCGTCCGATGGGCTGGAAGCCGACCGGCGGCCGGGGCGCCGGGCGCAAGAACCGGCGGCTCTGGATCGGGATCTGGGCCTGGTCCGGCGGCACGTGCGCGGTGTGGGTCGCCGTGGCCGCCCTGCGCACCGCGACCTCCGGGCTCCAGTTCGCCCCGATGTTCCTCCTCGGCCTGCTGAATGGCTGGATAGTGGTGCTCGCGCTGATGGCGCGTCGGGAACAAGCACCGGGGAGCGTTGCGAGCTGAAGCTCAGCAGTCGAATCCACGCGAGGAACGCGGCGATCGCGGCGACGGTGGTGGTCGTCGCCGCGCTCGGCCGCTTCTTCCTGCCCGGGCCGTGGCATCACGAGCCCCTGGCCGCGCCCGCGATCCCCGCGAGCGGCCGCTTCTACCTCGGCGTCGACACTTCGCACGCGGGGATCGCGGGCTTCGACTCGGCCCTGGGGCTCTCCCGACCGGCCGTCCTCGGCGGCTACACCAAGGGCGACGACGGCAGCGTCGCGGACGTCCTCAGCACCGTGCGCGGTCTGCCCGGCACGATCCCAATGGTGTCCTGGGGCGTGGATTTCACCGGCGGCAAGGTGGCCGACGGGTCGCAGGACACGTACCTGCGCGCCCAGGCCAAGGCGGTCGCCGCGTACGGCAAGCCGGTCTTCCTCAGGCTCGACTGGGAGATGAACGGGTCCTGGTACCCCGAGTGGGACAGCACCGCGGTGAGTGCGAGCGCCTACGTCGCCGCCTGGCGGCACATCTGGGAGATCTTCCAGCAGCAGGGCGCCACGAATGCCGCGTTCGTCTGGTGCCCGAACGTCGGCGACCTCGGCGGACGGCCCTGGACGGACTGGTATCCCGGCGGCGAATACGTGGACTGGATCGGCATGGACGCCTACCTGGAGCCCTCCGACGCGACCTCGTACATCTCCGGCCCGGGCGGCCTCAATGCGCTCGCCGCCTATGCCGTGGGCGAGGGCGAACCGGCGATGCTGGCCGAGTGGGCCCCCGGCGCTCCCAAGCAGGATCCGGTGCAGGCCTTCAACCTCGTCTTCGCCTGGGCCGACCGATACCGGGCGACCGTCAAAGCCCTGGTGTACTTCAACTACACGGGAACGCAGCGCGACGACCTGCTCGTCGACAATCCGAGCGGTGCCGCGCTCTTCCGCCGGCTCGTTGAGCAACGCAGCGACCGGTTGTTCCCGTCCGCCTCCGGCTAGTGCGTCAGTGTGACCTTGTTGAGACCGGTCGGCTGGTCCGGGTCGACGCCGAGGTGCGCGGCCGTGGCGAGGGCGAGTTGCTGGCCGCGCACGGTGGCGAGGATGCACTCCGCCATGGTGCCTAGGGCGGGCCAGGCGGCGTCCGCGTTCGGGCCGGTGCCGAGTTCGGCGACATGGGCCGAGCGGGCGGCGAGATCGGAGCGCAGGGCGCGCGTGTCGTCGTCGGCGGGGCCGGAGCCGGCGAGCAGGACGGCGGGGGCGTCCGGGCCGCAGACCGCGATCGGACCGTGCCGGAAGTCGGCGCTGGAGAAGCCGTGCGCCATCACGCCGAGGGTTTCCTGCAGCTTGAGCGCCGTCTCCAACGCCGCCGGGTAGCAGGCGCCGCGGCCGACGATCGCCATTCCGCGGTGTTCGGCCAGCGCTGCCACGACGCGTTCGACGGGCGCGAAATCGGCCAGAATCGTCGCCGCGGCATCGGGGATCCGCGCCACGTCGGCCTCCGAGAGCCCGGCGTCCGCATCCCCGAGGCCGGCCGCGATCGCGAGGATGGCGAGCATCTGAGAGGTGACGGTCTTCGTCGCGGGCACGGCGAGTTCGGGCCCCGCGTCGAGGGCGACGTGCAGCCGGGCGGCCCGAGCGAGAGCGGAATCAGGGTTATTCGTCACGGCCACGACCGACGCGCCGCATTCGGCGTAGCGTCCGGCGATGTCGACGATCTCGGGTGTACGGCCGGACTGGGAGAGCGCGACGAGCAGCCAGCCGCGGTAGAGCTCGGGACGCTGCTTATAGACGGTGACGATGCTCGGTGCGACGAGGCTCGTGGGCAGCCCGGTCTGCTGCTCGATGGCGTAGCGGCCGAGCAGCGCGGAGTTGTCCGAGGAGCCCCGCGCGAGGAACGCCACACCCTTGACGGCACCTGACTCCGCGGCGACTTCGCGCACCTGCTCGGCAATCGCGCCGAAACGCTCGGCGAGGCGCCCGAGAACCTGCGGCTGCTCGGTCATCTCGGAGCTCATCTTGGTGTTCATGCGCAACTTCCTACGGTCGTGAGCTGGGATTCCTCGGGCTGGGCAATCTCGAACAGGGCCAGGGCGACGGCGCCGTGCAACGAGGCGTCACGAGTGAAATGCGCTGCCGCGACGCGCGGCGGGAAGGGCAACGCCGCGGCCAGATGCGTGTCCAGCGCTGCGAGGATCACGTCGGCCGACGCCATCATGCCCCCGCCGATGACGATGAGCTCGGGGTCGATCAGAGCGGAGATATTGGCGATCGACCTCGCGAGCACGTCGAGCGTCTCCTGCACGATCGCGCGCGCGGCCTCATCCGTCGCCGCGCGGGCGAAGACCTCGGCGGCGGTCACCTGCTCCCCCAGCAGAGCACTGGCACGCTCGCCGATCGAGCGGCCGCCGACGATCTCCTCGAGCGGCGCCGAGCCCGGACCCCGAACCGCGCTGCCGCCGGGATCGACGTACGCGATCTCCCCAGCGGCCTGATTCGCCCCGGCCAGCACTCGTCCGCCGATCGTGACGGCCGCGGAGATTCCCGTGCCGAGGCTGATATAGAGGCCGGGATCCGCGCCGCGCAACGCGCCGAAGCGCAGTTCGGCCATCGCTCCGGCGCGCACGTCGTTGCCGACCGCGGGCGGATGCTCCAGGCCGAGCACGTCTTGCAGCGCGCAGCCCAGCGCCACGTCCTCCCAGCCCGGCAGGTTCGGCGTGAGCAGGATCCGCTCGCGCTGCACGATGCCCGGCGCCACGGCGGCGTACCCGGTCACCGTCACGCCGTACTCAGCACGGGCCCGCGTTTGCAGCCGTCGCACGGCATCGGCCGCACGCTCCAACGCCTGGCGCGGACCGCGCTCCGCGTGCGTCTCCAACCGCTCCCGCTCCAGCAGCGTGCCGTCGACGCCGGCGAGGGCGGCCTCGATCTTCGTGCCGCCGAAATCTATGCCGATGACCGTCTGGCTTGCGTGCTGCATAGTTAGGAGCATTTACTAAAGATACTTTAGTGTCAACCCGACACCGCCCCTACACTTGGCCGCGGGAGGTGCGATGGAGCGGACGGCGGCCGCGGCGGCCCCCTCGCTGCTGCGCCGGATGAACCAGCGACTGCTGCTGGACCGGCTCTTCGCGCACGGGCCCGCGACCCGGCCGCGGCTCGCCCGGGAGACCGGCCTTTCGCTGCCGACGGTCATCGCGGCACTGCGTGATCTCGAGCACGCCGGCCTGGTGCGCCCGGCCGGACGGCACGAGCCGGAGCACGGCAGGCCGGCCGCGGCATACGAGGCGAACCCGGCGGCCGGGCGCGTGCTCGGCGTCGACATCGGCCGGGAGAAGCTGCGCGTGCTCGTCACGGACCTGGCGGGAGATCCGCTCGGCCCGCCGCTCGAGGTGCGCAACCGCGCGCGGACCGCGGACGCGCTCGTGGACCAGGTCGATTCCGTCGTCGCGCAGGCCACGCTGCAGGTGGGCATCGGTGCGGCGGACGTGACGCACACCGTGGTCGGCTCCCCCGGCGTGTTCTCGGCCGCCCAGTCGACGATCCGCTACGCGCCGAATCTGCCCGGCTGGCAACGCCCCGGCCTCGCGGAGACCCTGGCCGACCGCCTGGGCGCGGCGCTGACGATCGACAACGACGCCAATCTCGCGGCGCTCGGCGAGCATGCGTACGGTGCCGCACTCGGCCTGCGCAACTTCGTCTACCTGCAACTCGGCACGGGTGTGGGTCTCGGCCTCGTGCTCGGCGGGCAGCTCTACCGGGGACGCGGCGCGGCCGGCGAGATCGGCTTCCTGCCGCTGGGCGACTGCCGCTCGACGAACGCGCGGCGCGGCATGCTGGAGGAGTCGGTCGCCGCCGACGGGATCGTCCGGCGCGCCGAGGAGGAAGGGATGACGGGCCGTCTGACCGCCGAGAGGATCTTCGCCGCGGCACGCGCGGGCGACGAGCCGGCCCTGCGCACGGTCGGCGGCGTCGGCGGCTACATCGGCAGCCTCGTCGCCGGGATCCTCGCGTTCCTCGATCCCGAGCTGATCGTCTTCGGCGGCGGCATCGGCCAGAACCTCGATCTGCTGGAACCGCACGTCACCGACGCCCTCGCCGCGATCACCCCGTTGCGCCCGCAGCTCGCCGTGAGCGCCCTCGGCGCCGAAGCCGTGCTGCGCGGCGCCATCGCCACCGGCGTCACCGCGGCCCGCGAATCCGTCTTCGCGGCCTGCGCGAAGGAGTGAAATCGCGTCAACATCGTGACGGGTGTCGGCGGGCGATTCTCAGTTGCGTGTGATTTGCTCGGATCATGAACGCCGGGTCGGCTGGGCGGGCAGATCGGCACGGCACGCCCATGGAGGGGCGCGATCGCGGGACCGAGCAGTGGGCCGCGCGCGCCGTCGGCGGGCGGCTGATGATCGCGGCCGGGGTACTGGTCAGCGGCATCACGGCGCTCTCCGACCTGCGGCACGAGTCCTTCGAGCCGACAACTCGGCTGCTCAACTACGTGCTGAGCGCTCTCGCCGTCCTCTTCGGGTTGCTGCTGCTGCGCTCGCCAGGCCGGGTGCCATACTGGCTGATCAACGTATTGCCGTCGATCTCGGCGATCATGGTGTGCATCCCGACGGCCGTGGACAAGTCGCCGAGCCCGCTCGGGCCGCTGCTGCTCACCTGGCCGGTGACGTTCGCCGCCGCCGTGCTCTCCGCGCGCACCGCGTGGATCACGATGGGCGTCGTGGCGAGCGCGTTCGCGGTACTGGCGTCGGTCAGCCGGGGCGTGGACGGCGTCGTGCTGTGGGTAGAGGTCTGCGCCTCGCTGACCGTGATCTGCTGGATGGTCACCCGGCTGCAGGCCCAGTCGAACCGGCTGCGCACGATGCTCGCGAACCTCGCCCGCACCGATGAGCTCACCGAGTTGATCAACCGGCGCGGCTTCGACGAGTCGCTCGCCCGCGAACACTCGCGGCACGTGCGCGGCGGCCCGCCGATGGGCTTGCTGCTCATCGACATCGACCACTTCAAGCGGGTCAACGACTCGTGGGGCCACCAGGCGGGCGATCAGGCGCTGCGTCAGCTCGGCGCGCTGCTCAGCGAAATGTTCCGCACGATGGACGTCGTCGGCCGGATCGGCGGCGAGGAGTTCGGCGTGCTGATCCCCGACTGCGCCCCCGGCCAGGCGGCCCGGCGGGCGCAAGAGCTCTGCGACGCCGTGCGCACGCGGACCCGCGACTGGCCGCATCCGATCACGGTGAGCGTGGGCGTGGCGACGAGCCAGGACACCAAGGCCTCGCCCGACGAGCTGTTCGCCCTCGCTGACGCGGGCCTGTACGCGGCGAAGGCGATGGGCCGGGACCGCGTGGGCACCGTGGCCACGCCGTCCCGGTGACGACTCGGGCGGTGACTCAGACGCCTTCGAGCAACGCCCGCCCGAGGTAGTCGCCCTCCTTCGCGCAGCCGGGCAGCATCGCGAACAGTCCGCTCGCTTCATGGCGGATGAACGTGCTGAGCGTGTCGGCGCCCGCCAGCCGCTGCTGGATGATCGTGAATCCCTTCGCCGGATTCTGTTGGAAGGCGAGGAACATCAGGCCCGCATCAGGGCTGCCGTCGCCGCGGACGCCGTTGTAGTAGCTGAACGGGCGCCGGTAGATCGTCGCACCGGAGTTGAATTCCGCGCTGGCCTGCCGGATGTGCGAGCCCGGTGGGATCAGCAGCTGACCCGATGAGTCGAACTTCTCGTAGTCGGGCGCGGTGAACTCCGTGCCGCCAGACAACGGCGCACCGGTCACCTTGTCGCGACCGATCACCACCTCTTGCTGCCGGCGATCGAGTGCGTCCCACGTGTTCAGCAGCATCCTGATCCGCCGATAGACCATATAGCTGCCGCCGCGCATCCAGTCCGGCATGCCGGTTGAGGGCACGTATACGGTCTGGTCGAACGCGGCCGTCCCGGGCTTCGGGTTGCCGGTGCCGTCGAGTTGCCCCATGAGGTTGCGCGAGGTCGCCGTCGGGCTCGGCATCACGCCGCCGGCCTCGCCGAAGCCGTTGGTCTGCCACCGCTGCGTGGTCGTCGCCGCGGCGCGGCGCTGCATGGCCCGCAGCGCGTGCACGGCGACGAGGCCGTCGTTCGCGGCGACGAGCAGCGCGAGATCTCCGTCCGACGACGCGGAGTCGATCTCGTCGCCGAGGAAGATCGGGAGCGGTGCCAGCGCCGCCGGGATCTGGTGGCCGAGCCCGAGCTTCGTGAGCAGCGACGCGCCGACGCCCACGGTCACGGTCAGCGCGCCGGGGCCACGTCCGTACGCCATCGCATCGTCGGCCGACGGCAGCGGCCGGCCTGCCATCGTCGTCGCGGCGATCGACGTCCAGTCGCGCAGCAGGGTGCGTACTCGGGTTCGCAGTTGGGCGACGGTCGAACCGGGCTTGAGATCGAACGCCGTGAGCCAGCCCTGGGCCTGGACGGGCGCCGCGATCCCCGGCTGATGCGCGCCGTAGAACGGAAGCCGTTGGTTCGCGATGGAGGTGGCTGACCCGGCGGGCTCGGAGGTCTGGGCGGACGACGCGCGCGGCAGGACGGCACCGGCGGCTACACCGCCCGCGCCGACGGCGCCGCTGTACGCGAACAGCTTGCGGCGCGAGATTTCAGCCATCACGGCCCGCCAGCAGCAGCGGAATGTCGTGCTGGAACTGCGGGACGCTCGTACCCGACGTGTAGACGAGGTCGCCCTTGCCCTCGGCGTCGAACGCGATGACCTCGGCGCCGTGCGTCACGGTGTACTGGCCGTTCGTGTCGGTCGGCGGCTCGATCGTGATGCCCAGCGACGAAGCGGCGCTCTGGATCGTGCCGAAAGCGCCGGTCAGGCCGATGAACTTCGGGTCGTACTGGCCGAGCCAGGCGTGCAGCACGGCGGGAGTGTCGCGCTTCGGGTCGGAGGAGATGAAGACCACGTCGACCTGAGCGGCCTGGGCTGATGTCAGTGTGCGCATGGTCGCGGCGAGGGTGGCCATCGTGGTCGGGCACACGTCCGGGCAGTGCGTGTAGCCGAAGTAGACGAGCGTCAGCTTGCCTTTCGTCCCTTGGACCAGGTTGAACTGCTTGCCGGAGGTGTCGGTCAGCGTGACGTTCGGCTTGGCGAACGGCTGGGTGAGCTGGTCGCCGTCGAAGAGCGAACTCGGCGCCGAGTCGACGACGAAGCCGGAGGACGCGGAGCTCGAGGAGGACGAGCCGCACGCGCCGACGGTGCCGATCAACCCGATGGCGAGCACGCCGGCGAGAATCGTACGAGTCTTGATCATTCTGGGGCTCACATTCCGGGCATGGAGGACGTCTGGGCGTCGGAGAGCAGCGAGGTGACCGGGACCTTGAGCGTCACGGTGCCGGTCGTCTTGAAGCGGAGCCTCAAGACGACGGTCTCGCCGGCGGTGAGCGTCGCGGCGGGGTTGGTGAGCATCAGGTGGTAGCCGCCGGGCCCGAGCTCCACGGCTCCGTCGGCCGGGATGGACAGGCCGCCGCTGATGTTCGCCATCGTCCCCGCGTCGGCTCCGGTCTCCGACTCCTGCATGAGCGAGGCCTGCGACGAGGGGTCGGAGGTCGCGGAGAGCAGCACGTCGCCCTTGGCACCGACGTCGGTCACCGTGAAGTACGCGGCCGCGACGTCGGGCGAGGCGGGCTGGGGGATGTAGGCGTTGGAGATCTTGATGTCGCCGACGGATACCGAGCCGCGCGGGCCGGTCGCCGTGGTCGAGGTGGTGGCTGTGGCTATAGGTGACGCCGCAGTGGACGTCGACGTACACGCCGTGGCGGTGGCCAATACCGCCAGCGCGCATACGGGCAGGAAAAACCGCATGGCGAAGTGCTCCCGCAATCAGGGCATTGAGAACGTTGGGTCAGACGATGCGGATGCGGGGGCACGGCGGGCCGCGGCGAGCGACGACCGTGGAGAACAGCCGGTTGTAGCGGCCGAGAAGGTGCGCGTCGTCGAACACGGACGTCGGCGGGGTGCGCAGGAAGTCGGGGACGGCGAGCGTCGCGGGCCAGTCCGGCAACAGCAGCAGGGGCGCGGCCAAGGCAGCGCGGACGCGCAGCATCTGGAAGAGCGCCGCGTCACCGCATCGCAGCCACCACGCGCACAGAAGTCCGGCCCCGGCGTGCGCCGCGACCATCCCGACGCCGCCGCGACTCATGGCGGAATGCGCCGGCATGCCGCAGAACCACGCCGACGTGGGCACGACGCGCCCAGAGACGAACGTGGGCAGCGCGGGGACAGAAGTGGATGCCATGAGCGCCGGACTCTGCGCTGCCGTGAACAGGAAGTGCTGGGCGAGTTCACCGAGCAGCATCAGCGCCGAGATCGACAGGAACCCGAACTGGCGGCGGGCGAGGACGTAGCCCGACGCGGTGAGGGCGGCGAAGGCGAACACGACGGCCCACAGCGGGATCACGTCGCCGGACATCCAGATGTGGCCGGCCGCGGAAAGGCCCACGCACATCGCGGCGAAGATCGCCGCTCGCACGCACCGCAGGTTCCGGCCAGCCGTGGTCGCCATAGTGCGGGCCATCTTTTCAGAGCGCCGATCACGGGTCGGCGGCGGGGTGCGCGCGGAACCGCTGGTGACCGCCTAAGCTGGGATCGGCGGCGCACGGACTAGCCTGTCGACCGGACGGAGTGGTGCACATGGCCACGTGGAACGACGTACGGCGCATCGCCAACTCCCTGCCCGAGGTCACGGAGGGTGAGCACTGGGGCTTGATGGCCTGGCGCGTGCGCAAATCCCTGTTCGTCTGGGAGCGCCCGCTACGCCGCGCGGACCTCGAGATGCTGGGCGACGCCGCGCCGCAGGGCCCGATTCTCGGCGCGCGGGTGGCCGAGCTCGGCGTGAAGCAGGCGCTGGTCGCGTCCGACCCCGAGGTCTACTTCACCATCCCGCATTTCGACGGCTACCCGGCGATCCTGGCGCTCCTCGACAAGATCGACCGCACCGAGCTCGAGGAGCTCATCATCGAGGCCTGGCTCTGCCGCGCGCCCAAGCGCCTGGTCAAGCAGTGGGAGGCCTCGAACGGCGCCGCGGACGAGCCGGAGCCGGCGTCATAGTCGAGGCAGCCGGACGGGATGGGGCACGGACGCGCTCTGAACGCCCGTGTCCCATCACCGGTTAAGATCATACGCTGACAGAACATGACATAACTGAACGCCCGTATCGTGGACACTAGCGATCGAACATGCCGAAGCCGGCCAGTGATCCCACTGCCCCGCTACCTTCGGCCCCCCGAACGCTCACGCCCGGCATACCCTTCGCCCAGCGTTCGGCAACCTCGGCGAGCCCGCGTCGCCCCAGCGGCGTGCGACCTGCAAGCCCCGACCGGGCCTCGGTCGGGCCTCAGTCGTCCAGTTCGACGATCAGCGGGCGGTGGTCCGAGATCGAGGCCTGCGGGGCGTGGACGGCGCGTACCGCCGAACGGGGGATGCCGGAGGCGAGGATGCGGTCGAACTGGACGCGGGGATGGTTCGCGGGATAGGTCGCGGTTCGGGCCAGGTCGTGCCAGTGGTGCTCTGGGCGCGTGCCGTTCGTCAGGCCGGCGAACAGTTCGCCGCCGGCGAGTACGGCGCGCGGTACGGGGCCGACGAGGTTGAGGTCGCCGAGGAGCAGATGGGGGCGCGGCAGGTCGGCGATCCATCTGGTGAGAGAGGCGAGCTGCCACACGTTCCAGCCGGGGACGAACGACAGGTGCGTCGCGACGACCGTGAGCGGGCCGCGCGGGGATTCGAGCACTGCCGCGATGGCGACGCGCGCGTGGTCGCGGACCGGTAGCAGGCCTTTGCGTCCGACGACGCGCAGCGGCATGCCGCCGGGCGCGCCGGCGAACCTGCGCACTCGCCACAGCCTGACCGGCAGACGCGTGAGCAGCGCCGTTCCGTGGGACGGGAGCGTGTTCTGCGTCTCGGCGTCCTCGGGTCCGCAGACGGTAAGCTCCGGGGCGCTGTGATCGCGGACCCAGCCCACGTCCGGTATGGCCCGGCCGTGGAACGCGGAGGCATAACGCCAGTCGGTCGCGCTCATCGCCGTCGCTGCGACCGAGGCCTGGTCCACCTCGCCCGAACGCTCCTGGAATCGGTCGAGTTCCTGGAGCGCGAGGACGTCGGCGTCCAGGGCCGCCACGGCGTCGGCGAGGGGCGATCCCTGCTGGCCGTCGCGTCCATCTGGTCGCGCTTGCCGGGCGTCGTCGTGCAGGAGGCGGCCGTGAAGCACGTTGAACGTCGCGATGCGCATCGCGGCGATCGTATCCGACTATCCAGCCAGCGAGGCGACGAAGCGGGCGGCGCGTTCGGCGATCTCGGCGTGGCCGCCCGCCGCGACGACGGCGGGCGGGACCACCTCCGTACCGCAGCACACTGCGAAGGCTCCGTGGTCGAGGAAGTCGCGGGCGTTGCTGGAACTGACGCCGCCGGAGGGGACGAGCTTGGCGTCCGGGAAGGGTCCGTGCAGATCCTTGAGATAGCGCGCACCGAGGGCTGAGGCGGGGAAGATCTTCACGGCGGCGGCGCCGAGGTCCATGGCCTGGAGCACCTCGGTCGGGGTGAGGGCACCGAGGAAGACCGGCACGTCGTGGCGCGCGGCGACGGCGGCGACCTCGGGCCGGACGGCCGGGGTGACCAGGAACTCGGCGCCCGCGTCGATCGCGGCGTGGGCCTGCTCGGCGGTCATGACCGTCCCGGCACCGATGTGCTGGCCGGGCTTCCGGGCCTTCGCCGCCGCGGCGAGGACCGCGGGCAGGTCGGGCGTCGTGTACGTGAACTCGACCGTACGGATGCCGCCGGAGGCGAGGGCCGCGCACAGCTCTCCCGGATCGGGGACACTCGGCGCGCGGACCACGGCGAGGATCCGGTCCGCGGCTATCGTGTTGAGAGCAGACGTCAATTTACATTCCCATCTGTGCGACGAGGCCGTTTGCGGAGCGGCGGAGTGCGCGGCCGGCGAGGGCTCCGGTGGGTCGGCCCTCCGCGAGGGTCGCGACGCCGTTGACGAACACGTGCTCGATGCCGGTGGCTTGCTGCCGCGGCTCGTCGTACGTGGCGGTGTCGCGGACCGTCTCCGCTTCGAAGAGCACCAGGTCGGCCGCGTAGCCCGGGCGGATCAGCCCTCGGTCATGCAGCCGCAGCCTGCGTGCCGCGTTGCCGGTCAGGTGCGCGACGCACTCCTCCAGGCCGAGCACGCCGAGTTCGCGCGTGTAGTGGCCGAGGTAGCGCGGGAAGGTGCCCCAGGCGCGCGGGTGCGGGCGCGTGCCGACGAGCAGGCCGTCGCTGCCGCCGGTGTGCGCGGGGTGCCGCATGATCGCGCGGACGTTCTCCTCGTGGCCGACGAGGTGCAGGATCGTGGTTGCGAGGCGGTCGGCGATAAGCAGTTCGCGGAAGACGTCGAAGGGCGGCCGGGCCACCGCGCGCGCCAGTTCCTCGATCGTTCGGCCGACGTTCGCGGTGAGCTCGGGGTCCCCGACGCCGGAGATCTGGATCGTGTTCCAGTCCATCGGGACGCGGTGACAGCCGTCTGATCCGCGCACCTCGATGTCCTGTTGGATGCGCGCGCACGCGGCCGGGTCCTTGAGCAGCCGGAGCACGCCGTCCGGGCCGTCCGCCGAGGTCCAGCTCGGCAGCAGCGCGGCGAGCGTGGTCGATCCGGGCAGATACGGGTACGTGTCGAGGCTGATGTCGCAGCCGTCTGCGATAGCCGCGTCGAGGAGCGCGAGCAGTTCGCCGGCGCGGCCCCGGTTGACGTTGAAGTTCATGGTCGCGTGCGAGAGGTGCAGCGGGCAGCCGGAGGCTCGCGACACGTCGATCATCTCGGCGTACGCGTCGAGGGCGCCCGCGCCGTACGAGCGGTGATGCGGCGCGAAGAAGCCGCCGAGTTCCGCGACGACGCGGCAGAGTTCGGTCAGCTCGGCGGTCGTGGCGTACATGCCGGGCGTGTAGCCGAGACCGAAGGAGATGCCGACCGCGCCTTCGGTCATTCCGGTGTGAATCAGGGCTTGCATACGCGTGAGTTCGTCCGCTGAAGGGACGCGGGCGTCGTATCCGAGCACGAGCATGCGGACCGTGCCGTGCGGCACGAGGTAGCAGGCGTTCGTCGCGATGCCGGACGAGTCGAGGCGGTCGAGGTACTCCCCCACGCTGCGCCAGTTCCAGTCGAGGCCTGCGGGATCGCCGTTCCAGCCGGCGATCTGGCGACGGATGTTCGCGAGCGTCACCTCGTCGACCGGGGCGTACGCGAGACCGTCCTGGCCGAGGACTTCCAGCGTCACGCCCTGGCTGATCTTGGCCAGGTGCTCCGGTTCGGCGAGCAGTGCGAGGTCGGAGTGGGCGTGCATGTCGATGAAGCCCGGCGCGAGTACGAGCCCTGTGACATCGATGGACCGATCGGCGACGATCGGCTCGCCGTCGCGAGCGATGTCGGCGATCTGGCCGTCTGCGATCACGACGTCGGCACGGTAGCGGGGAGCACCGGTTCCGTCGATGACCGTGGCGCCGCGCAGGGCGAGGCGGGTGCCAGGCATCAGAAGTACGTCCTCACCAGGCCGACGACGCGCGGGTCGGCGGCCGAGGCGTCGTCCACGACCGGGATCATCGACCACTTGTCGAAGGCGGTACACGGGTGCGACAGGCCGAAGCGGACGACGTCGCCGACGGCCGGTTCCGGTTCCCCGTGCGGATCGAACTCGAGCGGATCGAACTTGAGGAACGTGTGCTGGTCGGCGATCGCGGTCACCGACGCCGCCCGGTGAAGGCGCTGCGGCGTCGGCAGTCCCTCGTCGAACGGGAAGTCGCGCTTGCCGCCGTCGAGCAGCGCCAGGCCCGATTCCGGGCGCGAGAGCACGCGGGCCCAGCCGTGCATCGCCGAAGTCAGCGGTTTGCCGATTCCGCGCGAGAACGGGGAGATCCCGGCGTAGAAGCCGTCGTCGTGGATGAGGTACGCGCCGGAGCGGAGCAGAACCTTGACCCCGGGACCCGCCAGCGGGCCGAGCACGTCGACGACCTGATCGAAGAATGCGCTGCCGCCAGCCGTGAGCCACACCGTGTCGACGTCGCTGCTGTAAAGGCCCGAGGCCAGAAGCCTGCTGTGCAGTTCGGCCAGGCGGTGCAGGTAGCCGCGCACAGCCTCCAGGCTCCCCGGCGACGCGTCGTGCCCGAGCACGCCCTCGTACCCTGCGACGCCGACAAGCCGCAGCATCGGCAGGGTGGCGATGGCCTGCGCGATCTCGACGGCCTCATCGACCGTCCGGACGCCGGTGCGCCGGCCGGGCGCGCCGAGCTCGATGAACACATTCATCGGCCAATAGGCCTCACGATGGCGCAGAACGTTGTAGATCGTCTCGGCCCCGCGCTTCGAGTCGACCCAGCAGCTGAACTCGAAGCTGGGGTCGGCGTCGAGCTCGGCGGAGATCCAGCGCAGTGCGTCCGCGTCCACCAAGGCGTTGGCGAGGTAGATCCGTCGCACGCCGAACGCTCGGGCGACTCGGACCTGCGGTACGTTCGCGACGGTGATCCCGCGCGCGCCCGCCGCGAGCTGCCGGGACCAGAGCTCGGGCGCCATCGTCGTCTTGCCGTGCGGCGCGAGTTCGACCCCTGCTTCGGCGCAGTACGCGGCCATCGCGGCGAGGTTGGCCTCGAGCGCCGGAGCGTCGAGGGTGAGCAGCGGGGTGCCGAGGTCGGCCAGCCGCGGGCGCTCGGCCAGGAACCCGCCGGCGGTCTTTCCCCACGCGGAGACCGGGATCGCCTTGAACCGCCAGTCGAGCGGCTCGTCGGCGAGGGCGGCCACCGCCTCGTGGTCGATCGCGGCTTGCGTGGCTGACATCCGGACGACCCCTTCGACGCGTTGCAAATTACGCAACGGATATTGCGCAGTGTGACACGCAACTTGTAGCATCGCGGCTCGACGAAGGTCAATGGACCGCCGAAGGAGGGCCCGTGCCGGATACGGTGGTCGACGCCGTGTGCATCGGCGAGACGATGGCGGTTCTGGTGCCCGAGCAGCCGGGTCCGCTGGAGCGGGCCGAGGTCTTCCGGCGCGGCGTGGGCGGCGCGGAGTCGAACGTGGCCTGCGGGCTCGCGGCGCTCGGCGTGTCGACGGCGTGGATCAGCCGGGTCGGTGCGGACGGCTTCGGTCGGCTCATAATCACCCAGTTGGCGGAACGTGGCGTGGAATCCTCGGGCGTGGCCGTCGATCCGCATCGTCCGACCGGGTTGTACGTCAAGGAGATCGGCAGGTCCGCCGATTCGGCCTTCGACCTCGGTCCCGGTAGCAGCAAGCTGCATTACTACCGGAGTGATTCGGCCGCATCCGCGCTCGATCCGAAGTCGCTCGACGAGCCGCGGGCTGCGGCGTTGCTGAACGAGGCGCGGCTCGTGCACCTGACCGGGATCACGGCCGCACTCGGATACCGCGCCGGGCGCGACGGCGGCCGTCGGCTGGTCGAGGCCGTGCTCGATCGGCGTCGGCCGGGACAGCTGGTCAGCTTCGATCTGAACTGGCGGCCGGGGCTGTGGACTCGTCTCGGCTCTGATCTCGACCACAAGCCCGCTGCCATCCTCGCCGAGCTCGCGAACCGGGCCGACGTGGTGCTGCTCGGCGCGGACGAGGCCGAGGCGGTGTTCGGTACCGACGACCCGCAGCGTCTGCGTGCTCTGCTACCGGGCCCGCGCGTTCTCGTGGTGAAGGACTCAGGTCACCACGTGACAGCGTTCGATGACGAGGGCGTGGTCACCGAGCCCGCGCTCGCCGTCGACGTGGTCGAACCGATCGGAGCCGGGGACGCGTTCGCCGCCGGCTATCTGACCGGGCTGCTGCGCGGCTACGACCAGCGGCGACGACTCCGCCTCGGTCACGTGTGCGCCGCGTCCGTCCTGATGGTCGACGGCGACCACTGCTCGCCGCCGTCGCCCGATCTGCTCAGCGCGCTACTGGACTCATCCGCGTCGCAGTGGTCTGCCGTCCGAGCCGCTCGGGGCATATTCGCCGGGGCCGCTCCGTGAGCCAGAGCCTGAGCCGCGCACTGCGCCTGCTGACCGAACTCGCCGAGGGCCCGCGCTCACTCGACGACCTCGCCGCTCTGCTCGACGTGCACAAGACCACGGTGCTGCGGCTGCTGCGCACGCTCGAAGAAGACCGGCTCGTCTTCCGGGACGCCGCGTACCGCTACCACCTCGGCGCGGGCCTGTTCGCGCTCTCCAGCCGGGCACTCGAGCAGCGCCCGGTGCGGGCAGTCGCCGCGCCGCATCTCGCCGCGCTCAACCGCGAGACCGGCCACACCGTGCATCTCGCCGCGTACGAGGGCGGCGAAGTCGTCTACATCGACAAATACGACTCGCGGCACCCGGTCCGGATGTACTCGCGGATCGGCCTGGGCGCGAGGCTGCACTGCACGGCCGTCGCGAAGGTGCTGCTGGCCGGTCTCTCGCTGCCCGAGCGCCGCGCCGTGGCCGAATCGATCGAGTACGAAGCGATGACGCCGAACACGCTGACCAGCCCGGATGCCCTGCTGTCCGAGCTCGTCCGGGTCGCCGAGCAGGGCTACGCGGTGGATCATGGCGAGCACGAGACCTTCATCAACTGCGTCGGCGCACCGATCCGGGACGCCAGCGGCCAGGTGGTGGCCGCGGCGTCGATCTCGGTGCCCGACGTGCTGCTCGACTTCGACCAGGTGATGGCGATCCTGCCGGACCTGCTCAAGACGGCGGCGGCGATCTCCGCCGACTGCGGCTGGCCGGACCCGGACCACTCAAGAAAGAAAGCAGAGCACTGATGTCATATCAGAAGTCGGCGATTCTCACCGACGCCGCCCCGGCCCCCGCGCACACCTTCTCGCAGGGCGTGCGCAAGGGTCCGATGCTTCAGGTGGCCGGGCAGGGGCCGATGGACGCGCGGCTTGGCCGCTACGTCGCCCTCGGGGACGTCAAGGCGCAGACGCTGGTGACACTCGAGAACGTGCGCGCCATCCTGGAGGCGGGCGGCGCGGGCGTCGAGGACGTGATCATGTTCCGCGTCTACCTGACCCAGCGGGAGGACTTCGCCGCGATGAACGAGGCGTACGGCGAGTTCGTCGCCAAGCACGTTCCGTCGGGGATCCTGCCCGCGCGCACGACCGTTTTCACCGGCCTGCCGCACGCCGAGATGCTCGTCGAGATCGACGCGCTGGCCGTGGTCTCGGAGGAGGCGTGAGCATGAGCACGAACATTGAACTGCTCATCGGCAGCTACACCGAAGGGCCGAGCCCGGAGCGCGGGATCTTCCGGGCCACGGTCACGCCCGACGGCTCGCGGATCGAGCTTCGCGGCGTCACCCCCATCGCGCCGAACGTGGACCCGACGTGGCTCACCGCCGGCGCGGACGGCCGGTTCGTATACGCGGCCTGCGAAGGCGAGCGGGGCGCCGTGCTGGCGCTGGCCTTGGACGAGACCGGCGATCTCAGCGTGCTGAACGCGCAGCCGACCGGCGGATCAGGGACCTGCCACCTTGCGGTCGTCAACGGTGGCACGCATCTCGTGGCGGCGGACTACGTCTCGGGCTCGGTCTCCGCGCACCCGATCGCGGCGGACGGCACGGTCGGCGAGCAGACCACGCTCGTCCAGCACGTCGGCTCGGGCCCGTACATCGAGCGCCAGGCCGGGCCGCACGCCCACATGATCGCCGAAGACCCGGACGGCCGCTTCGTCCACGCGATCGACCTCGGCACCGACACCGTGTACGCGTACGCACTCGACGCCGAGAACGGCGCGCTCATCGAAGCGTCGCGCACGACGTTGCGTCCCGCGTTCGGACCGCGCCATGTGGCGTTCCACCCGAACGGCGAACTGGCGTACATCATCGGCGAACTCGGCTTCGAGGTCGCGGTGTGCGAATACGACGCGGCGACCGGCCGGCTGCACCCGCTCGCGTACGTGCCGATCGTCGAGGACGGCGTGCTCGGCGAGGATTTCCCCTCCGGTATCCGGGTGAGCCCGGACGGCCGCTTCCTCCATTTGGCGGTACGCGGCCCGGACACCATCCGTACATACGCGCTTGTCGATCCCCGCAAGCCCGAACTCGTCTCCGTGGTCCCGACCGGTGGCAAATGGCCGCGCGACATCGTGCTCTCCCCCGACGGCACGCTGCTGTTCTGTTCGAACCAGCTGTCCGACGAGGTGACGGTGTTCGCTCTCGACCCGGCTACCGGCACCCCGAGCGCGACCGGCGCGGCCTTGGACGTCCCCGCGCCGTCCTGCGTCATCATGCGCTGACGCACGCAGCCGTACGGCCCGGCCTTGCCGCTGGTACGCTCCCTGCGAAGCGACGGGAGTCCGACCGGGGAGAGGACGCGGCGCAATGTCCGGCTTGGGGATGCACTTCGCCATAGGCGACGACGTCGTGGCTCGGCTGCTCGGCGCCGAGGACGACGCGGCCGTGATCGCGATCGTCGAGGAGATCGAGGAGGATTCGGAGGCGGATTTCGCCTTCGGCACGGACAGGGCCTGGGACGCCCTGCACCGCTGCCTGACCGACGGCACGCTCGACGCCGGCGCCGGCTCCTTCCCCCTTTCGCACGTCGTACTCGGCGGCGCGCAACTGTGTGAGGACTCGGACTACCTCGTCGCACTGGTGCGCGCCGACCAGGTCTCCACCGTCGCCGACGCGCTGACGCCGATCGACCAGGCCTGGCTGCGCCGCCGCTACGACGCGCTCGCCTTCCCGGGCTACGAGCGCGGCCGCGGCGAGGAGGACTTCGCCCACACCTGGGGGAACGTCGAAGGCATCGCAGCGTTCTTCCAGGCCGCGGCGCAGGACGGCCGCGCGGTGATCTTCAGCGTCGAGCTGTAGCGCCGGGTCAGTCGAGCCGCGGCGCCGGGCCCGGTAAAGCCGCGGTTCCGGACCCCCGTCGAGCCGCGGTTGGCTCCCTCCTGTTCGCCCAGTGTTCGGCGTATGGCCGGACGACGAGATCACGGATTAGGCATATTGCCTCTGTGAGCACAGAAGCGGACGCCGACGCGCGGCGATGGGACCTGGCAGACGTCACCCGCACGGAAGGGTTGCGGGTGCAGGACGCGGACGACGACGATCCGGTCCTCGTCGACGCCGACGGCAACGCGGTGGACACCTGGCGCGAGAACTACCCGTACGCCGAGCGGATCTCCCGCGCCGAGTACGAGCACGACAAGCGACTGCTGCAGATCGAACTGCTGAAGCTGCAGAACTGGATCAAGGAAACCGGCGGCCGGCTGGTGATCCTGTTCGAGGGGCGTGACGCGGCGGGCGAGGGCGGCACGATCAAGCGGTTCACCGAGCACCTGAACCCGCGCGGAGCGCACGTGGTCGCGCTGGAGAAGCCGACCGAGCGCGAGCGCACCCAGTGGTACTTCCAGCGTTACAGTTCCTGATCCGCCAGGTGGACCCCGTGCGCCAGTGGAAGCTCAGCCCCATGGACCTCGCATCGCTGGAGCGCTGGCACCAGTACACCGACGCGAAGGAGGCGATGTTCTTCTACACCGACACCGCCGACGCCCCGTGGACGGTGATCAAGAGCAACGACAAGAAGCGCGCCCGCCTCGCCGCGATGCAGCACGTGCTCTCCCTTTTCCCGTATGCGAACAAGGACCCTGAGGTCGCCAGGACGCCGGACCCGCAGATCCTCGGCTCCGCCGCCCTGCTGGTCGAGCGCAGCCTCGAGAACGGCGACGCGCAGCACATCCTGCCGAGGCTGTCGGGGCAGTAGGGGCGGTCTCACCGACTACATATCCCGATATTCCGCGCCCGAGCGGCACTGTCTGTATCGTCGACTTCACGCGCCTTCACTCAGGTCGTTGACAGCGGCTTGCGGGACCGGGACGGAGCGCTTGAGGGGAGGGTGCTGATGCCCAGGGCAAGGGGCGAGACTCGTCAAATGAATGCTGCCATCGGCGCCTACGACGGCGGAAAGCGCGGCCGTGAGCGCGGGAGCCTCATCGAGGCCCGTCAGCCAGAATGGCTGGAGGTGGCGCTTCGTATGCTCGGGCCGATGCGTCCGATGCAGGCGCGGCGATCCGAGCGCGCCAGGGAACTGATCGAACTACTGGGGCGAGCCGCTGCTCAGCACGCGCGATGGCAGAACGGCCCGAGCAGGGCCGAGGGTGCGCCCGGCGGCCAGATCGACGAGGCCGACGCCGTATCGGGGGCGTTGGAGGGCTTCGACCCGGAGCGCGGCGCCTCGGGCCGGCCCAGATCGCTCGGCGACTACGTGCCTGGAAAGACGAAGATATCCGGCTCCCGGAAGCTGCTGCGCCACGGGCCACCCGGCAAGACATTCGGCTCCTGGGTGCGCCTCGACCGCCGCGACCTCGAACTCGGCGATTCGCAGGACTGGACCGTACACCGGATCCCGATCGCCACACCCGACCAGCCCACGCGCGACCGTCGAGCGAAGAAGAGCGTAGCCGAACTGGTCTGGTTCGAAGCGGTCGTGCCACTCAGCCCGCAGTACCACACCCGCATCTTCCGCGAACGCGTTCTACTCCTGCTGGACAATCAGGGATTGCGCCTCGCCATCGTCGAGAACCTCCCCTTCTCACCGGACGAGGTGTTCCAGTTGGCTCGAGCCGCCGGCTTGCCAGCCGTCGCATACCGGGTGCGCTGCCTGGATGAACAGGTCGAAGACATCCTAGACCTCACGTTCCCACGTCGAGGTCGCGTGAAAAGGGTGTGACCCTGAGCAGCTTTCATCACGCTTATCGATTCGACTGGTTTCGCAGACGTCAGCGCCAGAATTCGGTCAGCTGCTCGGCAAGGGCTCTGCCTTGGTTGTAACCGGCTCGGGCGGCAGGCGTACGCGTCGACAGATCCATCAGATTGCTGCCGAATGCATTGCGGGATTCGCTATCCGGGAGGATGGTTTCAACTTTGCTTCCGCGTGCGCGTAATTCGTCGGCCTGTGCCGCAAGATGCATGCCCCACTCGAGCGGCATCCGTGTTCTGCCGCCGAGCGGTGACAGCACCAGCACACGCTCGTATCCGGCTGCCAGATCGACATTCTCGTTGGATCGGTAGCCGCCGTCGATGTAACGATTGTCGCCGATGCCGTGGGCAGGGGCGCCGGGCCCGGCAGTGCTGGCGGTGACGGCGTCCACCAGGTCGACTCCGCTGTCGCGGTCGAACACGACCGGCTCGCCGGTGTGGGCATCAACGGCGACGATGCGCATCGGCCGCTGCGGCCAGTGCCGATCGGTCAGCCGAGCGGCGACGACAGCGCGCCGCTGCGTTTGCCCAGCGGTGCCCAACACCGCATCCATTTCCAGCGCCGCCGCACCCAATCTGCGGCGCATGTCGGCCGCATCCTCCGCGGCCGCGATGATTCGGCTCGTCTTCTCCAGATGGTCCGTCACCGGCACATTCGGGCCACGCCCACCGCCTGATCCGACCGGACGAGCCCGCGGCTGCGGGTGCGGCTGCGGCGCAGCGGCAAGGATGCCGGCAAACAGTTCCGCCGGTTTGGCCGCGCCGCTGATCTGGGCCGCAGCCGTCGACCCGGCCGACGTCCCGATAATCAGATCGGCCTCGGTCACTTCCAACCCGGCATCACACAGGCCGGCGACGACGCCGATCAGCCACGCATTGCCCGCCGCTCCACCACCACCAAGAACCAACGCCCGCTCGCTCACGAGCGGGCACTCTACGCAACCACAACACCGACAGCAACGGAATATCGACGGATCGACGGCGTGCCGCATGCGGCGGCGATGCTGCCTGACGACCGCGGATCGGTCGATGTCCTCGATGTCGCTGTCGACCGCGCCGCCGACCGCTCCACCCTCATCTGTGATGCGCCGCAAACCGCAATCCGCCGACGCCACATCGGCCACCACCCAAGCCGTGCGTGTCGCCGTAGGCCCGGAGCGTAGTGGCCGCCCGGAGGAGCGAAGCGACGTGGGCGGCCGCGTAGCGTAGGGCCGGAGGCTGGGGCGGGTGGGCGGGATAGGTAGTAGGTAATCGGCCCGAACGTAGGCCCGATGCGGAGCGCAGCGGAGCATCGGACCGTAGGTAGCGGCCGAACACGGACCGCACGAACGCCAACGCCTCGAACCGAGCGAAACCGAGGCGCGCCTCATCACCACAGTCGCAAAGCGGCGACTTCGTGAACCTCAGCTCCTACGCCCCCGTGTGCGTCGACCGGACCCAGCCGAACGTCCGCTCTACCGCGCGCTTCCAGTTGGCGTATTCGCTCTCGCGGCGGTCGGCGTCCATGGTGGGCAGCCATTGGGCGGCGCGGTGCCAGTTGCGGCGGAGGCCTTCGAGGTCGGGCCAGTAGCCGACGGCAAGGCCCGCTGCGTAGGCGGCGCCGAGTGAGACGGTCTCGGCGACCATGGGCCTTACCACGGGGGCCGGGAGGACGTCGGCGATGAACTGCATCAGCAGATTGTCGGCGGTCATTCCGCCATCCACCTTCAGGGTACTGAGTTCCAGCCCTGAGTCGGCGTTCATCGCGTCGACCACCTCGCGGGTCTGCCAGCCGGTCGCCTCAAGCACCGCTCTGGCGAGGTGGCCCTTGGTGATGTACGAGGTCAGGCCGACGATGATGCCGCGGGCGTCGGCGCGCCAGTGCGGGGCGAACAGGCCGGAGAACGCGGGGACGATGTAGCAGCCGCCGTTGTCCTCGACCGTGCGGGCGAGGGTCTCGATCTCGGGGGCCGTCGAAATCAACCCGAGGCTGTCGCGGAACCACTGGACCAGCGAGCCGGTCACGGCGATCGAACCTTCGAGTGCGTAGACGGCCGGTTCGTCGCCGATCCGGTAACCGACGGTCGTCAGCAGGCCGTGGCTGGAGCGGACCGGCACGGTACCCGTGTTGAGCAGCAGGAAGCTGCCGGTGCCGTACGTGCACTTGGCCTCGCCTTGAGCGAAACAGGTCTGGCCGAACAGCGCAGCCTGCTGGTCACCGAGCGCCGCGCTGATCCGCACGCCCGGGACCGCCTTGGTCGCCGTGCCGTAGAGTTCCGCGTTCGAACGGATCTCCGGGAGCATCGCGGCCGGAATGTCGAAGAACGCCATCAGGTCCTTGTCCCACTGCAGCGTCTCGATGTTCATCAGCAGCGTGCGGCTGGCGTTGGTCACGTCCGTCACGTGCACTCCGCCGTTCACGCCGCCGGTGAGGTTCCACACCAGCCAGCTCTCCATCGTGCCGAACAGCACGTCGCCGCGCTCGGCCCGTTCGTGCAGGCCCGGGGTGTGGTCGAGCAGCCAGCGCAGCCGGGGCGCGGAGAAGTAGCTGGCCAGCGGGAGCCCGGAACGCTCGAGGACGATCTCCGCGCCGGGCCGGCTCGCGAAGGCCTCGACCACTTCGTCGGTGCGGGTGTCCTGCCAGACCACGGCGCGGCCGACCGGGTTACCGGTGTGCCGGTCCCAGAGCACGGTCGTCTCACGCTGGTTCGCGATGCCGAGCGCGACGACCTGGCTCGCGTCCACGCCGGCGCGGGCCAGCGCCTCCGGGGCCATGTGCTCCAGGTTCCGCCAGATCTCGGTTGCGTCGTGCTCGACCCAGCCGGGCTTCGGGTAGCGCTGCCGGTGCTCCCGCTGCGTCACCGAGACCATGCGCCCGCCCTGGTCGAACAGGATGCAACGGGTGGATGTCGTGCCCTGATCAACGGACATTACGTAGCGCGCGACCATCTGGAAGCCTTTCGCAGCGTCGTTGCGGCGGAGTGCGGGAGCTGCCGGGGACCAGCGCCGTTCCCGGTCTCGGTGGTCACCAGCGGCCGGCGCCGAGATCGCGGGAGATGGCCCGCGCGGCGTTCTGCACGAACGTCACCTGGCTCTGGTCCACGCGGCCAGAGGCGGGGAAGAGCCGGTCCACCGACCCGCCGATGCTGATCGCGCCGACCACGTAGCCACCGTACCCGCGGATGGGTGCGGCGATCGAGGCCTGACCGGTGGTGTACTCCTCGGCCTCCGCGGCCCAGCCCAGCTCGCGCACCTCGGCGACCGCCTTGCGCAGCGCGGCCGGGGTGACCAGCGTGCGCCGGGTGTACTGGTCCAGCTGCGCGCCGGCCACCTCGGCCGCCACGCCCGAGTCGTAGGCGAGCAGGATCTTGCCGAGCGCGGTGGCGTGCACCGGCAGCAGGGTGCCGGTGTCGAGGGTCTGCAGCGAGTCGTCCGGACGGAAGACGTGGTGCACGACCAGCACCTTGCCGTCCAGCGGGGTGCCGATCCGCACCGCCTCCCCGCTGCGCGAGGCGAGCGCGTCGGCCCAGTTGATCGCCCGCGAGCGCAGCTCGTTGACGTCGAGGTAGCTGGTGCCCAGATGGAGCAGCGTGGCACCGAGCTGGTACTTGCCGCTGGCCTTGTCCTGCTCGACGAATCCGACGTCCTGAAGCGTCTTCAGGATGCCGTGCGTCGTGCCCTTGGCCAGGCCCAGCGAGGTGGAGATCTCCCCCACTCCGAGGCGTCCCGAACCGCGTGCGAGCAGGCGCAGGATCGCCGCGGCGCGTTCGATCGACTGGACGGGTCCGGGCATGCGACCGATGGTAGCTGGCCGACGTGCGTTCGACTATGTCGAATGGCCGGGCTTGCGTGGACGAGAACAGGCCCCAGTGTTGGGAGTGGGCCGCGCCGCCTTCTCGTCCGGACATGGCCCGTGATGGTAGACCAGGGCAACCGATCCGGCCAGTGTTCGACATTGTCGAATGGCGTTCGTTGACTGAATGTTTCCGAAGAGGAACCTTGGAAACCGTCGGCGCCCCGCGTTCCCGCGGACTCAGGCGCCTGTTCCACCCACTCGTCTCGAGGAGGAGACATGGTGGCAAGACTCAAGGCCCACGGGCTCTTGGGAGAGCTGGCGGCCGAGTTCGCCGGCACCTTCATCCTGATCGCCATCGGCGTCGGCGTGGTCGCCCAGGTGGTGGCGGGGGGCATCGGCAGCCACGACAGCATCGCCTGGGCCTGGGGCTTCGGCGTGATCCTGGGCATCTACGTGGCCGGCAAGGTCACCGGCGGGCATCTGAACCCAGCCGTGACCTTCGCCAACGCGGTCTTCAGCGGCTTCCCCTGGCGCAAGGTGCTGCCCTACTCGCTGGCCCAGACCGCGGGCGCGTTCGCCGCCGCGCTGGTCGTGCGCTGGAACTACACCGAGGTCATCGCGCGCTTCGACCCGGGCCACACGGTCAAGAGCCAGGGCATCTTCTCCACCCTGCCGGGCAACGGCAGCCTCACCGCCGGAGTGAGCGAGTGGGGCGCCTTCCGCGACCAGATCATCGGCACCGCGCTGCTGCTCTTCCTGGTCTACGCGGTGACCGACTCGCGCAACACCGCGCCGATCGGAAATCTCGCCCCCGTCGTCGTCGGCTTCATCGTCGTGGCGATCGGCATGGCCTGGGGCACCGACGCCGGCTACGCGATCAACCCGGCCCGTGACTTCGGCCCGCGGCTCGCGTCCTACTTCACCGGCTACGGCTCAGCCTTCCGTGATCAATACGGAGACCTCTACTTCTGGGTGCCCATAGTGGCGCCGCTGATCGGCGCCGTGCTCGGTGCGTGGCTCTACAAGGTGCTGGTCGGACGCTTCCTGCCCGCCGTCGAGCCCGAACTGGCCGGCACCCCGTCCGCCGAGCCGACGCTCGAGTCCGCCGCCGACCGCTGAGTGCGGCATCCTTCCCCCGTCTTCACCAGAGCATTGCGAGAGTTGAGAGGCACGCGCGATGGCAGACTTCGTAGGCGCAGTCGACCAGGGCACGACCAGCACCCGCTTCATGATCTTCGACCACGGCGGCAACGAGGTGGCCCGGCACCAGCTGGAGCACACCCAGATCCTGCCCCAGGCCGGCTGGGTCGAGCACGACCCCACCGAGATCTGGGAGCGCACCCGCTCGGTCATCGAGACCGCGATGCGCACCGCCGGCATCACGGCGGCCGATCTGGCCGCGGTGGGCATCACCAACCAGCGTGAGACCGCCGTGGTGTGGGACAAGCGCACCGGCCGCCCGTACTACAACGCGATCGTCTGGCAGGACACCCGCACCGACCGGATCGCCGCCGCCCTGGACAAGGACGAGCGCGGCCAGGTGATCCGGCGCAAGGCGGGCCTGCCCCCGGCGACGTACTTCTCCGGCGGCAAGATCCAGTGGCTGCTGGAGAACGTCGAGGGCCTGCGCGCGGACGCCGAGGCCGGGCACGCCGTCTTCGGCAACACCGACTCCTGGCTGCTGTGGAACCTCACCGGCGGGGTGGACGGCGGCGTGCACGTCACCGACCCGACGAACGCCAGCCGCACCATGCTGATGAACCTCGAGACCCTCGACTGGGACGACGAGCTGCTCGGCTTCTTCGGCGTGCCGCGGGCGATGCTCCCGACGATCAAGCCCTCCTCGGACCCGGCGGGCTACGGCAAGACCCGCGCCGACGGCCCGTTCCACGGCGAGATCCCGCTCACCGGCGACCTCGGCGACCAGCAGGCGGCGACCGTCGGCCAGGTCTGCTTCACCCCCGGCACGGCCAAGAACACCTACGGCACCGGCAACTTCCTGCTGCTGAACACCGGCACCGAGATCGTGCACTCGGAGAACGGCCTGCTGACCACGGTCTGCTACAAGTTCGGCGACGACGCCCCGGTCTACGCGCTGGAGGGCTCGATCGCGGTGACCGGCTCGGCGGTGCAGTGGCTGCGCGACCAGCTCGGCATCATCTCGGGCGCGGCGGAGAGCGAGTCGCTGGCGCGGCAGGTCGAGGACAACGGCGGGGTCTACTTCGTCCCGGCGTTCTCCGGCCTGTTCGCCCCGTACTGGCGCTCGGACGCGCGCGGCGCGATCGTCGGCCTGTCCCGCTACAACACCAACGCGCACCTGGCCAGGGCGACCCTCGAGTCGATCAGCTACCAGACCCGCGACGTGGTCGAGGCGATGGAGCAGGACTCGGGCGTGCACCTGGACGTGCTGCGGGTGGACGGCGGCATCACGGCGAACAACCTGGCCATGCAGATCCAGGCGGACGTGCTCGGCGTGCCGGTCTCCAAGCCGGTCGTCGCCGAGACCACCGCGCTCGGTGCCGCGTACGCCGCGGGCCTGGCGGTGGGCTTCTGGAAGTCCACCGACGAACTGGTCAGCAACTGGAACGAGGACAAGCGCTGGCAGCCCGAGCAGGACGAGGCCTCCCGGGCCAAGGGCTACCGCAACTGGAAGAAGGCCGTGGACCGCACCCTGAACTGGGTCGAGTTCGAGGACTGATAACCGCTCGGGCCGGGCTCCCGCACCCCGCGGGGCCCGGCCGGAGCTGCTCACCCGTGGATGTTCGCGAAGAAGGAAGAGGCTGGAGGGCATCGTGAAATCCGTCCCCCTCGGCGCGCAGTACCGGCTCGCCGCGCTCGGCAGGATGGCCGAGGAAGAGTTCGACGTCCTGATCGTGGGCGGCGGCGTGACCGGCGCCGGCGCAGCGCTGGACGCGGTCACCCGCGGCCTTTCGGTCGCCGTGGTCGAGGCGCGCGACTGGGCGGCCGGCACGTCCAGCCGTTCCAGCAAGCTGATCCACGGAGGGCTGCGCTACCTGGAGCAGCTGGACTTCGGATTGGTCCGCGAGGCGCTCAAGGAGCGCGGCGTGCTGCTGCGACAAATCGCGCCGCATCTGGTGAATCCGGTGCCGTTCCTGCTGCCGTTGCAGCACCGCGTGTGGGAACGCGCGTACATCGGCGCCGGCGTGCTGCTGTACGACACGATGGGCGGCGCCCGGGCGCTGCCGATGCACAAGCACCTGTCGAAGAAGGCTGCGCTGCGCAAGGCGCCCGGCCTCAAGCAGGACGCGCTGATCGGCGCGATCCAGTACTACGACGCCCAGGTCGACGACGCGCGCTACGTGATGACGCTCGCGCGCACCGCTGCTCAGTACGGCGCGGCCGTGGCGACGCGTAGCCGGGTGACCGGCTTCCTGCGCGAGGGCGAGCGGGTGACCGGCGCGGTGGTTCGCGACCTGGAGAACGACCGCGAGATCAGGGTCCGGGCGAAGCGCGTGATCGCCGCCACCGGCGTGTGGACCGACGACCTGCACGAGCTGGCGAACGCGCACGGCGGCGTGAAGGTGCGTGCCTCGAAGGGCGTGCACATCGTCGTTCCGCGCAACCGGATCGACCTGGACACGGGCCTGATTTCGCGTACTGAGAAGAGCGTGCTGTTCATCATCCCGTGGGGCAACCACTGGATCGTCGGCACCACGGACACCGACTGGAGCCTGGACCGCAGGCACCCGGCGGCGAGTGCGGCAGACATCGAATATCTGCTCAAGCACGCGAACGCGCTGCTGGCCAACCCGCTCACGCACGACGACATCGAGGGCGTATACGCGGGCCTCAGGCCGCTGGTGTCCGCGGGCGAGAACGTGCAGACGACGAAGCTGTCCCGCGAGCACGTGGTGACCGAGCCCGCCCCCGGCCTGTTCGTGATCGCCGGCGGCAAGTACACGACGTACCGCGTGATGGCGAAGGACGTCATCGACTCGGCGGCCAAGAACCTCGGCACCCACGTGCCCGAGTCGGTCACCGAGAACGTCGGCCTGCTCGGCGCGGACGGCTACGCGGCGCTGTGGAACGAGCGTGCGCGGCTCGCGAAGAAGTACGGTCTGGGCCAGCACCGCATCGAGCACCTGCTGCGTAGGTACGGTTCGTGCATCGACGAGCTGTTCGAGCTCATCGACGCCGACCCGGACCTGGCGAAGCCGCTCGGCGGCGCGGGCGACTACCTGAGAGTCGAGGCGGTCTACGCCGCGTCGCACGAGGGCGCGCTGCACCTCGACGACATCCTCACCCGCCGCACCCGCGCCTCCATCGAGCAGCGGGACCGCGGCGTCGCCGCGGCTCGCGACGCCGCGACCCTGGTCGCGCCCGTCCTCGGCTGGGACGCCGCGACCACGGAGTCCGAGCTCGACCGGTACCTCGAGCGTGTGAAGGCCGAACTCGACGCCAACTCGCAGCCCGACGACCTCACCGCGGACGAGGCCCGCCTCGCCGCCGAAGACCTTTCCGACGCGATCGCTCCGCTGGCGTAGCGCCGGAGAGTCGGCCGGCCCGTCGAGGTGGTACGTCACCTCTGCGGGCCGGCCTTTGCGTGAACCGCGCATATGCCAACAGCGCATGCAACGCCGCGCTCGGCAGCATGGACTCGGAGAACAACCAGCCGCCGTCGCTGCCGGCGAGCTGTCAGATCGAGAGTCAGGTGGAGGTCATCGAGACGTACTGAGCTCGACGAGATGGCGGGCCGCGGCGTCCGCTCCCCCGGCGGCCTTGAACGAGGCGGCGACGCGTTCGGCGGCGGCGCGGTAGCCGGGTTGTGTCAGGATCCTGTCGAGCGCGGTGCCGATCTGCTCGGCGCGGGCGCGGCCGAAACGGATGCGTTCGGCCACGCCCGCGTCGACGGCTTGCTGGGCGACGATCGGCTGGTCGTCGCGGATCGGCGCGAGCACGAGCGGGATGCCGTGGTACAGCGCTTCGCACACGGTGTTCTGGCCAGAGTGGCAGACCACAGCACTGACTCGTGGCAGTAGTTCGAGCTGGGGAACGTGTACCGAGGTGAGCACGTTGGCGGAGGGTTCGGCGACGGCCCCGGACGGGTCGGCGATGACGGCGAAGATGTCAGGGCGCGCGGCGACGGCCTCGGCGCAGCTGCGCAGGAAGTCGCCGCCGGCGTCGACGTTGGCCGTGCCGACGGAGATCAGCACGATCGGCTTCTCGCCGCGCTCCGGCAGCGCGTGCCAGGGGAATTCGGGGTCTGCCGGACGCTCGGCGATGGACGGTCCGACGTAGCGCAGAGTGTCCGCGAGCTCGGGGTGGCGGCCGGACAGTTCCTCGGTGCTGTAGGCGATGACCAGGTGCGGTGAGAAGCGCAGATCACCGTACGTGCGCTGATACCGGCCCGACTCCGCCGCGTTCGGGTCGCCGTACTTTATCTCGAGGCCGAGTAGCATTTCGCGCAGCCAGGCCGCGACCTTCGGCATGCCGCCGAGCGGGTCGGCGAGTTCGGCGGCGGCGGTCGCGGACGTCGCCCACGGGATGCCGAGGCGTTCGGCCACGACCGAGCCCGCGACGGTTTGCTGGTCGACGACGAGCGCGTCCGGCTGGAACTCGTGCACGGCCGCGTCCACGCCGGGAATCATCGCCTCGGCGAGCGGGATGAGGAAGGACTCCCAGAGGAACTTCAGCGCCGCCGGGCCTCGCAGTTCGGCGGCTCGGCCTGCCACGGCGCCGTCGCCGGTTCCGGGCACCGCGCACGCGAACACCGTGGCCCGTGGTCCGGCGAGGCGCTCGATCAACTCGGCGTGTCCGGCCCAGGCGACCTCGTGCCCCTGCTCGGCGAGGCGGGCGCCGAGGCCGACGGTCGGATTGACGTGGCCGATCAGGGGTGGGACGACGAACAGGAATCTGCTCACGCCGCCACCTCGCTCATTCCGCTGCCCCTCGCGCCGCCGCCTCGCTCACGCTGCCACCCCGCCGAGGCGGTGCTCGGCGAGCCAGCCGATCAGCAGGTCGAGCACCGTGCTCGGCGCGTCGACCAGCACGGAGTGGTCGAGGCCCGGGAGCACGACGCTGCTGTAGCGCGGCATGTGCTTCTCCAGCGTCGGCGCCTGCACGGCCAGGTCGCACTCGGCGCCGTATATCGCCAGCACCGGGCAGGTGATCTCAGAGAGCTGCTCGGTCTCCAGCACGCGGCTCGCCGGGATGTCGCGCTGGAAGGTGGTCGCGTCGAGCATCTTCTTCGCCCGTCTGGCCCGCCGCGCCAGGTTGGTGCCGTAGCGCGCGATGATCCAGGCGGTCGCGTCCACGCGGCCGAGTCCGGTGACCGCGCGGTGCAGGTTCCCGACCATCTTCTCCGACCACTCGGCGGTGGCCGGCTCGGATTCGATCGTGGAGAATCCGGCGACGCGGTCGGGGTGGCGCTCGGCGAAGCCGTAGACGATCGTGCCGCCGAAGGAATTGCCGATCAGGTATACGGGTTCTGCGATATCGAGGGCGTCGAGCAGCGCGGCGAGGTCGTCGACGAAGGCGTCCACGGTGTATCCGCTCGTCGGCCGGTCGCTGTGGCCGTGTCCGCGCAGGTCGTACATCAGGACCCGGTACCCGGCGTCGCGCAGCGGCTTCGCCATCGTGAAGTAGTAGCTGGCGAGGCTGTCGACCAGCATGCCGTGCACGCACACGATGGTCGGGGCGTTCGGGTCGCCGTTGGTCGGCGGGGCGAGCTCGTAGTGCTGCTCTAAGCCGTTGGCGATGACGGAAGGCATCCGGATCAGTCCTCCTGCTCGCTGTTCAGGGCGGCGACCACGTACTCGACCAGCTTGCCGACGGTCAGGGCGATGATTTCGTCGAGCTCGAGCTCCGCGATGAACTCGGCGAAGTTCACCTTGCTGCCGTAGCGCGCCTCGAGTTTTCCGCCGAGGGTGACGAGGTCGATGGACTCGAGTTCGAGGTCGTCGTGGAACGTCGTGTCCAGGGTGATCTCGGCGTCATCGAGCCCGTATTGATCGAGGATGGACCGCAGCATCGTGTCGATCTCGCGGAGAACGGTCTCGGCGAGTGTGGCGTCCGTGGTGGTCTCGGTCATAGGTCAGTTCTCCTCGTGCTGGGTGCGGGTGTGCGCGCCTTCGGTCCATCCGACCTCGTACCGGCGCGCGGGCAGATCGTCCGGGTTGGCGAGCGCTGCGGTGCGTACGCGGTGGCGGGTCGGTGTGTCCGAGAGGCGCCGGGACTCGACGGTGAGTTCCGCGGTGTCCGACGACGCGGCTGAGGTTGCGTCGATGACGACGAATGCCTTGGGGTTGCCCCGGAAACCGGTGCCCTCGGCCTTGGCCGCGGACTCTTTGGCGACCCAGAAGCGGGTGAACCACACTGCCTCCGCCTCGTCTCGCGGCGTTGAATCGGCGGCGACGAGCCTTCGTAGCAGGTCCTGCTCCGGGTCGGTGAATGCGAAGTCGTAGGTGGCCTTGTCGCGTGGCATGACCTGCTCGACGTCGATGCCGAGACCAATCCCGCTGCCAGCGCCCACGCCGGCGCCGTCCGCGGGCCGGGCCAGCGCGACGCCGACTTCGCCTGAGTGGGCCAGGGATACGTCGTGCGGCGGGAGTTCGGTGCCGTGCAGGCCCTCGACGTAGGGGCGTCCGCTCTCCGCGTTGCGCACGCGGATCTGCCCGGTGAATACGCGTCCTGTCACACTGTGGTCGTTGTCCCAGAGCTGTCGTCGCACGGCGTCCTTGGCCGCCATCCGGCCGAGCAGCCACTGCGCGCGCTGCCGCAAAGGATGTGATTCGTACTCCGCGCGCTCGGCCGCGCTCAGGTAGCTGCGCATCCGCAGGTCACGTGATGCCGGGTCGCTCCAACGATCGAACACTGCGACCCAGCCGCCGGGCCGCGCGTGCGACAGCGCGGCGGCGCCGGGGGTGCGTTCGAAGTCCCAGGTGTCGGGGTGGCTGCCGAAGCGACGGTTGGCCCAGCCGGTGAACTCTGCCCACACCCGGCCGCCGATGACGAGTTGTGCGTCGGCCACGAGCTGCACGTCGTCGATGATCTGGATCCTGACATGGCACTGGAGCTTGGTTCCGGGGGTCGGCGGCGCGCCGTGGAACGCGATCCGCTGCGCGCCCACCGGGAAGATCCAGTTCCGGTATTCGTGGTTTGCCATGATCCAGTAGCCGAGGAGCTGGCCGACGTTGTCGAGCAGCGCTCCCGGTGCCGCGGGCGCGGTGATCACGGCGCGCACGTGCTTCGCGCCGAGAGCCGTCAGTTCCGTGATGCCCCGAAAGCCCGGGCCGTGGAACATCCAACGGTCCGCGTAGAGGACCTCGGCGGTGATGGACGCGGCGCGCTCGGACGCCGTATCCACCGGCCACGGAGCAGGCGGGGCCGGATACGCGGGCGCCAGTTCGATCGTCGAGCGGGCGTAGGAGCCGAAGGCGACCTTGATCCGTCCGGGCTCACCGGGCTCGGCGGCGGTGGTGATCTCCACGGTGTGGGCCGGGAGGACGGCGCTCCAGCGGTCGAAGCGCGCTCCGTGCACGGCGATGGCACGCTGGCCGGACCCGCGCGACTCGGCGGCGTCCATCATGTGCTGGACGACGGTCGTCGCCGGGACGACCGGGAAGAGGTCTGAGATGTCCGGCCAGCCGGCGCGCTGGGCGAAGAAGCAGTGGTCGATCAGGTAGGGCATCTCGTCTATGTCGACGCGGACGGCGGTGTGGCCTGTTTCCTCCCCGGCGCGGACGGGCGCGGCGGGCGCCGCGACAGGCTGCCGGCCTCGGGCCGCGAGGACGGCGGTCGCGGACTCGGCGGTCTCGCGGAGCAGCGCGGCCAGTTCGGCGGCCACGGGCTGAGCTGGGGCGAAGGCGTCGAGGGCGGCCAGCTCGCCGGTCGCACTCGGCGGCACCGCGGACAGCCGGGGAGCCCGGTCACCCAGCGAGACGAGCGGGCTGCCGAGCGCGAGCTTCCTCGGCGTGCGGCGGACACGACGGCTCGACCGCGGCTGCGAGGTGACGGCTGCGGCCGCGGCTCCGCCGAGCTCGGCCGGCTCCATGCCCTCGACCCACAGCGCGGCGGCCACGCGGCGCAACTGCTCAAGCCCGCTGCGCTGCGGGGCGTTGGCCGGGATGGACAGGTGGTCGCGGCCGGCGAGCACGTCGCTGATCACCGTTGCCAGCGCGCCGGTGCCGGTCTGCAGGAAGACTCGATATCCGGCCTCGTACATGGCCTCGATCATCTGCCGGAACCGCACCGGCTCGACGAGGTGCCGCACGAACAGCTCGCGGACCTGCGCGGCGTCCTCCGGGAAGGGCGCGGCAATCGTTGCCGACCAGACCGGAACGCTCGGCTCGTGCAACTCGAAGCGGTCGGCCCACTCAAGGATCGGGCCGAGGTAGGGTTCGAGCATCGGCGTGTGGAAGCCCGAGCGGAACGGCAGCGCCTGGCACAGCACGTTCTGCTTGCGCAGCCGCTTCATCAGCAGGTCGATCTGCTCTTCCGGGCCGCAGACAATGCACTGATTCGGCGCATTGTCGTGCGAGAGGACGACGTCGGGGAACTCCTCGCCGAGCACCGACGACACGCGCTCCGCACCCGCGCCGACGGCACCGAATACGAGGCCTGGCACGCGCAGCGAGTCGGGGTCGAACTCGGCGATGAACCGGTCGACC
>NZ_DASZKT010000043.1:0-93252 GCF_035552695.1 Actinospica sp. | reverse complement strand
CCCGGTCGGCGCCTGACAGGCGAACAGACAGGCCCCCGTCCCGCAGGCTGCGGGACGGGGGCCTGTCTGTTCGCTGCGTCGTACGGCGGGAACCTGCTGAGAATCGCTTCCGCCTGCCGCGTACCGCCTACTGCCAGTTGCCGACGCCGAACGGTCCGGCGCCCTCGGCGGTCTGGCCGTCGTTCGGGTTCATCGGCCGGGTGGGCGGGGGCTGCGGGACGCCGCCCTGCGGGGCCCCGCCCTGCGGCTGCCAGGGCTGCGGGTCCGGCGCGTACTCCTGCATGGTCGGCGGCACCGGCGGGATCATCTGGGTGCGCTCGCCGCCGCCGTGCGCCTGCGGGCCCGGCTGCCCGGGCTGGCCGCCCGGCTGCTGCTGAAGGTGCGGCGGCACCGCGTACGAGCCGGTCGCCGACTGCTGCGCCTGCAGGGTCTGCGGGCCGAGGTCGCCGCCGGGCTGCGGCGGCAGGTAGGCGGTCTGCTCGGCGGCGTTGCCCGGCTTCCAGCCGAAGCCGGCCGGCTGCTGCGCGCCCGGCTGGCCGGGCGCCTGCTGCGGCGCGCCGCCCTGCGGAGCCCCGTGCTGCTGCGGGCCCCCGTGCTGCTGCTGCGGCGGCACCCAGCCGCCGGGCGCGGCGCCCGCCGCGGCCGGCGCCGCGGGCCTGGCCGGCGCGTGCGTCTGCCAGGTCAGCCAGGTGTACCAGCCGGCCAGGCCGATCACGATCGCGCCGCCGGCGCCGGCCAGGAAGTAGGCGAACTTGCCGGTGCCGCTCGCGTCCTGCGCGCCGAAGCCGGCGAAGAAGGAGACCAGCCCGAACACCGCGGCCGCGGCGACCGTGACCAGCGCGATCAGGGTCACAAGGCGCGCCTTGGGGAGCGCCGGGCCGACGTGGTTGGCCAGATACACCGCGAAGGCGACG
The DNA here is from genome assembly GCF_035552695.1 of Actinospica sp. Classification (NCBI taxonomy): domain Bacteria; kingdom Bacillati; phylum Actinomycetota; class Actinomycetes; order Catenulisporales; family Actinospicaceae; genus Actinospica; species Actinospica sp. The sequence goes on along the minus strand of NZ_DASZKT010000043.1, from coordinate 92,338 downwards.
GCGGCGGCCACCGGGAGGCTCAGCAGGTTGCCCGTATCCGAGTAGGCGATGTCGGAGAAACTCCCGCCGCTGGTGAACAACAACGAGATGATGGCGGCCAGCGTGATCAGGGCGGCGAAGGCCGCCGCACCGAGCGCCGCGGGCTCGCGCAGCTTCTTGATCGCATCTGTCATGAGTACGTGGCTTTCCCTGGTCATCGGGTGATGCGTCTTGTCCTGTCAGGCGCAGAGCCTACCGAGCCCGCCGAAGCAGCCGCCAGCCTGCGCGGGCGAACTCGCCGGAACCGCCGGAAAAGCTCACGCGCCGTCAGAAAGCCGTGCACTCCGCGGAACTCAGGCCGCGACAGGTTCCAGCCACTCCGCGTTCGCCGTGACGTACATCGCCAGCGGCCGCAGCGACGGGTCCTCGCGCAGCTTGCGCAGTGCCCGCCAGAGCGCGGACTTGACCGTGCCCACGGACACGCCCATCCGCTCGGCGATCTCGGTGTCGGTGTACGAGCCGTAGTAGCGCAGCGAGAGCGCCTCGCGGTCGCGCGCCGAGAGCCGGCCGAGCGCGCGGGCCACCGCCACCCGCATCTCCACCTGCGTCATCGACTCGCCGTCGTAGGGCCGCTCCGGCAGCTCGTCGGTCGGGTACTCCTCCACCCGGCGCTTGCGCCACTGCGAGATCTGGTGGTTCGTCATGGTCCGGCGGAGGTAGGAGCCGACGACGGCCTTGTCCTCGATCCGGTGCCAGGCCTGGTAGGTCTTGAGCAGGCCTTCCTGCAGAAGGTCCTCGGCCTCGGTGCGGTCGCCGGCCACCTGGTGGGCGGTGCGCAGCAGCGAGGAACGCCGCTCTGCCACATAAGCGGCGAAGTCTCCGGGAATCGTGGCCGAAGTGTTATCGATCGCCGTGGAACCGCTCGACGCGGGGGCCGCGTCTGCATTCTCGGCGGGGACAGGAGGTGCCAGAGTCGGGAAGCTCATGGCTACCACCCTGGTCCCCGCTCTTCATCGCCCAGTACGATTCACGTCACAGGTTTGCCACAGGGCCCGCCGGGTGGCGCGGCGTCCCCACCTGGGGTGAAATCGCCGCCACGGACTGCGATCTCCCGGCACCGTTCGGACACGCGGGGGTACGGTGCGATCACTGCCCGTCACGGCGCAAGGCCGGGGGCGTCGGTTTCGCATCACCGCTACCGCTCCCATGCGTTTCATCGGTAAAAATGGGTAGGTGCCTAGTCTCCTGCTCGTCGAAGACGACCCCTCCATCCGGATGGCCATAGAGCTCGCGCTGACCCGCCAGGGCCACCGCGTGACGGCAGCCGCCTCCGGCGAGGAGGGCCTGGAGCTGTGGCAGTCCCAGCGTCCCGAACTCGTCGTGCTCGACGTGATGCTGCCCGGCCTCGACGGCTTCGAGGTCTGCCGACGCATCCGGCGCACCGACCAGGTGCCGATCATCCTGCTGACCGCGCGCAGCGACGACATAGACGTCGTGGTCGGTCTCGAGTCCGGCGCGGACGACTACGTGGTCAAGCCGGTGCAGCCCCGCGTGCTCGACGCGCGTATCCGGGCCGTTCTGCGGCGGCACGGCGGGTCGGTGCCGGACCAGGCGGACGTCGCGGTCTTCGGCGAACTGTCGGTGGACCGCTCGGCCATGATCGTCTCCCGTGGCGGCTCGCCGATCTCGCTCACCCCCACCGAGCTGAAGCTGCTGGTCGAGCTCTCCCGCCGGCCGGGCCAGGCGCTGTCCAGGCAGCAGCTGCTGCGGCTCGTCTGGGACCACGACTACCTCGGCGACTCGCGGCTGGTGGACGCCTGCGTGCAGCGGCTGCGCGCCAAGGTCGAGCTGGTGCCCGGCGACCCGCAGCTGATCCGCACCGTGCGCGGCATCGGCTACCGCTTGGATCCGCCACGATGAGGCCCGGCGCGTTTGGCCTGGTGACGGCGTGAACAGGCGAGAGAGACGGGAGCAGACGAACGCGGAGCGGCGCGCCGGCGTGGGCTGGTGGCGCCGCGGGCTGCACCGGCGCGGCTGGCGGCTCGGCGGAATCCGGCCGCGGCTGTTCGCGGGCTTCGCCGCGGTCGCCGTGATCACCGCGATCATCATCACGAGCGCGTCGTACTACCTGACCAGAGCCGTGATGCTGGACAAGGCGCAGCAGACCGCCGTCAGCAACCTGACGGACGACTTCAACGCGTACGGCGGCCAGTTGCAGGCCGGCGGCACCGCGGCGAGCCAAGAGGCGGCGATCGCCAACTCGCTGCACCAGGTGGTCAACACCATCGCGAAGAACGGCGACGCGGTGGTCATCATCAGCCCGGCCGCCGGCACGATATGGAGCAATTCCAACCTCGACGACGTCCCCGCCGACTTCAAGACGGCCGCCAAGAAATCGATGGTGCAGGAACGCACGTCGATCGGCGGCACGACCTACATCCTGACCGGCGCGACGCTGCAGCCCTCCGGCGTGCAGATGTACACCTACACCGATCTCAGCCAGGAGCAGCACGTCCTGGACAACCTGGTGCTGATCGGTGCCGTCTCCACGCTGCTCGCGCTGATCGGCGCGACGGTCGTGGCGTTCTTCGCGAGTCGCAACATCCTGCTGCCGATCCGCCGCCTCGGCATGGCCGCGCGCCGGCTCGGTCGCGGCGAGTTGGAGGTGCGGCTCGAGGTGAACGGCTCGGACGAGCTCGCGGACGTCTCCCGCACCTTCAACGAGACCGCCCGCGCGCTCGCGTTCTCCATGGAGGAACTGCGCGCGATGGACGCGGCGTCCCGGCGGTTCGTCGCGGACGTGTCGCACGAGCTGCGTACCCCGCTGACCGCGATGACAGCCGTCACCGAGGTCCTCGAGGACGTGGAGGACGCCGACCCGACCACCGTGTCCGCCGCGCATCTGATCGCCAACGAGACCAAGCGGCTCGCGCGGCTGGTCGAGGACCTGATGGAGATCTCGCGGATGGACGCGGGCACCGCCGGGATGCGCGTGGAGGACGTGAACCTGCCCGAGCTGATCGAGGCGACGATCGAGGCCCGCGGCTGGAGCGAGAAGGTGCGGGTGCGCGCGCCGCGGGTGCTGCCGGTCCAGGTGGACGCGCGGCGGGTCGACGTGGTGCTGGCGAACCTGTGCGGCAACGCGCTCAAGCACGGCGGCGAGCCGGTCGAGCTGACCGTGCGCGCGTACGCCGAGGAGCTGCTGATCGAGGTCGCGGACAATGGACCGGGTATCCCGCAGGACGCGCTGCCGCACATCTTCGAACGCTTCTACAAGGCGGACAAGGCGCGCGGCCGCAGCGAGGGCAGCGGCCTGGGCCTGGCGATCGCCTGGGAGAACGCGCGGCTGCACAACGGGGAACTCTCGGCGCGGAACCGACCGGAAGGCGGAGCCGTCTTCACTTTCAGACTGCCTCGGCACCCGTCGGCCGGGGAGGACCCCGACCACGAGGTCTCGGCCACGGAGCGCCTGCTCTCCGCGTCCGGGCACCACGACACCCGCCAGCGGGATCACTGGGAGGCGAGAGCCCGGTGACCGCGACCTTGGGATCGCAGGAGGCGAGAACCCGGTGAACGCGACCTCGCACCGCCCGCTGCATCGGCGCGGCATGGGCGTGGCCGCCGCCGTGGCCGGGATGGTCGGGACGCTGGGCCTCGCGGGCTGCGGGATCCAGTCCACCTCGATGAAGGTGGTCGGCACCGCGCCCACGCTCCAGGCGGCGAACGACGTGACCGGCACGGGGATTCCGGGCAGCGGCAACAACGAATACCAGCTCTACTTCTTCCGGGCCCACCGGCTCACCCCGGTCGTGCGCTACAGCAACCAGCCGGTGACGCAGGAACTCATCCTCGCCGCGCTGATCAAGGGGCCGGACTCCACCGACACCGCGGACGGGTACACCTCGGCGATCCCCGGGGGCCTGTCGATCGTCTCGTACACCGCGCGCGACCAGCAGTGGAACTATCAGTACTCGCTGCCGCTCGACCTGGCGGCCAAGGCCGAGATCGTCTGCTCGGTCCAGGAGGATCTCAACGCCCCGGCCGTGGGCTCGTGGAGTTCCAGCGGGGACCAGTTCTGGAACCAGTGCTACGACTTCACCGAAGACTTCGGCGCGCCCGCGTACGTGAACCTCGGCACGGCCTCCGCCTCGCCCAGCGGGTCGGCGGACGGGTCGTCCGGAAACTGAGCGCGCGAGGCGGCGTGCGGCGACCTGAAGCGGCGTGCGGCGCCGCGAAACGTCGCGCTGGAGGGGTGCCTCGGCGGGATCCGGCGACCCGGGTCCATCGGCCTTGTCGGCCGGTCGATTCCCGTAGTCTGGCGCAATGACCGACGAGATTGTCCCTCCTGCCCCCATCGCACTGACCGAGGACGTGCTCCGGCGGGTCCCCAAGGTGGCACTGCACGACCACCTCGACGGCGGACTGCGCCCGGCCACGGTGATCGAACTGGCCCACGCCGCCGGGTACACCGATCTGCCGACGACCGACGCCGCCGAGCTCGGCACCTGGTTCCGCGACGCCGCCGACTCCGGCTCGCTGGAGCGCTACCTGGAGACCTTCGACCACACCGTGGCCGTGATGCAGAGCGCTCACGCGCTGCGCCGGGTCGCCGCGGAAGCGGTCGAGGACCTCGCGGCCGACGGCGTGCTCTACGCGGAGCTGCGGTACGCGCCGGAGCAGCACCTGCGTGCCGGCCTGACGCTGGACGAGGTCGTCGTGGCCGTGAACGAGGGCTGCCGCGAGGGCGAGGACCGCGCCGTCGCCGCCGGCAACCCGATCCAGGTCGGCACCCTCGTCACCGCGATGCGGCAGAACACCGAGCCGGGCCACAGCCTGAAGATCGCCGAACTCGCCGTCCGGCACCGCGACTCGGGCGTCGCCGGCTTCGACATCGCGGGCCCCGAGCTCGGCTTCGGCCCCGACCTGCACGCCGACGCCTTCGCCTACCTGCGCGAGCAGTTCCTCCGCTTCACCATCCACGCCGGCGAGGCCGACGGCCCCACGTCGATCGCCAAGGCCGTGCAGCTGGGCACCCAGCGCCTCGGCCACGGCGTGCGCATCATCGAGGACATCGAGTTCACCGAGGACGGCGAGCACCACCTCGGCCGGCTCGCCTCCTTCGTCCGCGACACCCGCATCGCCCTCGAGGTCTGCCCCTCCTCGAACCTGCAGACCGGCATCGCCGGCAAGATCGCCGAGCACCCGGTCCAGAAGCTCTACGAGCTCGGCTTCACCATCACCATCAGCTGCGACAACCGCCTGATGAGCGGCACCTCCACCTCCCGCGAACTCGGCCTCCTCATCGAGGCCTTCAACTGGGACCTCTCGGACCTCGAACTCGTCGCCCTCAACGGCATCGAGGCCGGCTTCCTCACCCAGGACCGCCGCGACGAACTGTCCGACCTGATCATCGACAAGTTCCAGGATCTGCGGGACTGAAGCGTCGTCGGCGGCGGCCCAGCCCAACCGGCTGGGCCGCCGTTCGCCCGGTTCGGTCGCCCCGGCGGCGCAGCCGACCGGCGCGCGGTTCTCGCTACGCCAAGCCCACCGAATCCATCAGGCGCATCAGGTTCCGCTTGCGGCGCTGCTCCTTGCGGAAGGCCGCGAGGTACGCGGCGAAGGCGGGCTCGGTGCCCATGCGGGTGTGGCAGGCGCGGATGGCCTGGAGGAGTTCGACTTCGCGGCGGTAGGCGTCCTCGCCGGTCTGCGGACGCAGGGGGGCGAGGGCTTGGTCGTAGACGTCCAGGGCCTCTTCGGGGCGGTCGGCGCGGATGAGGGCGGCGAGCTTGAGGCGTTGGGGTTCGCTGCCGGCCTTGCGGGAGAGCTCCCAGGCGGCGTCGTAGTCGCCTTCGAGGACGAGGATGTCGATCAGGACCGGGCCCATGCCGAGTTGGGCCTTCGGGCCCTGCTTCGCGAGGTCGTCGTGCAGGAGGGCCATGGCGCGGTCGCGCTCGTGGGGCCAGGCGGCGCAGCGTTCGGCGGTTTCGCGCAGGAGTTCGTAGTGAGAGACGGTCATCTCGGCGCGGAATCTGTTGCGGCGCAGGGCGAGCAGGTCGTCCATCCGGCCGGCTTGTCCGTATCTGAGCGCGACGAACTCGACGAGGTCGGTGCCGATGAAGCCGGTGGCGTCGCGCAGGCCTGCTTCGGCCCAGCGCAGGGCCTCGTCGGTGCGGTCCGCGGCCTCGAGCTCCTGGGCGATGCGGAGGTGTTGGTAGCCGCGCGAGTCGAGGTCCCTGGAGAGGAATTCGACGAGCGCGTCCAGGTCGCCGCTCCCCCGGACCAGCTGCTCCATGAGCTGTTTCTCTCGCCAGCCCTTGGGGTTGTGCCCGTAGGCCGCGCGGTACGCGTCGCAGACGAGCCCGACGCCCGCCTCGCCGAGCAGGTCGGCGTAGTCGTTGACTTCGTAGGCGAACTCGAACTCGTACGGCACGGCGAGATTGTGCTCGGCGAGATGCCTGGCGAGTTCGATCGGGTCCGGATCGGTCGCGCGGCAGGCGCGCAGGTGCAGCGGCAGCAGCAGGAACATGGCGTGCGCGATGGTGCCGTCGGAGTCGGAGTTCTCGGCGTCCTCGATGGCCGCGCGGGTGTCGCTCAGCGCCTCGCGGACTATGTCGACGGCCTCGACGGCGTGTCCCTTGTCGAGCAGGATGCTGATCGCCTCGGCGACCTCGCGCACGCTCCTGGCGTAGTCGAAGGCGTCCTCGTACTCGAGAGGCTCGCGGAGCCCGCCGCGCCCGAGCAGTTGCCTCGCGAGCTTGCGGACCTGGTCGACGTCCTGGCTGGCCTGCGCGGCACGCAGTTCGAAGCGGCGTCGCAGCCCACGATCGCTACGGATCAGCGCGCGCAGTTCCGCGCGCAGCTCTTCGACGTTGAGCGCGTCGACCCAGGACTCCAGGTCGGAGCGGACGGGGGTCGGGGTGTGCGCGCCGAGCCCGGCTTCTCCGGCCTCGCCGGATTCCGCGTGATCGGAGTCGAGCGCGGCAAGCGCGGCGATCGCCGCCAACCCGACGGCGACGCAGTGCTTGCAGAAGTTCCCCTCCTGGCTCCACGGGCACGAGCACTGCCCCTCGAGCTTCGCCCGCTCACGCCAGATGGTGACGTCGTACTCGTAGGTGCCGGTGACGATGGCGTTGATCTCCGCGCCCTCGAACTCGAGCTCCTCGACCGCCTCGACGTAGTCAAGTCCCCGTTCGAAACTCCTCGGCCCGGCCGCCTGCAGCAGCTCGTCCTCGGTAAACGCCAACGCCATGCCCCGATAGTACTTGTCAGCCAACGCGATCAAGCAATAGTTGACGAGCTACATACCCACCATTCTCCGAGTCGACGTCCCAGGCGCCGTCGAGTGCTTCGATCGCGGGGGCGAATCGCTCGGGTGTGTCGGTGTGCAGGGTGAGCAGCGGTTGGCCGGCGACGACGGCGTCGCCGGGCTTCGCGTGCAATTCCACGCCCGCGCCGGCCTGCACCGGATCCTCCTTGCGCGCCCGGCCCGCGCCGAGCTTCCACGCCGCGACGCCGACCTGGAGCGCGTCCAGGCGAGTCAGGGTTCCGCTGCTTCCGGCCGTGATCACGTGCTGTTCGCGGGCGACGGGCAGTGCCGCGTCCGGGTCGCCGCCTTGGGCCGCGATCATCCGGCGCCAGACGTCCATCGCCTTGCCGTTGCGCAGATTCTCGGCCGGGTCCACGTCGGTGATCCCCGCGTTCGCCAGCATCTCGCGGGCGAGCGCCAACGTCAGCTCTACGACGTCCGCCGGGCCGCCGCCATCCAGAACCTGGACGGACTCGCGTACTTCCAGCGCGTTGCCCGCCGTGAGACCGAGCGGCGTGTCCATGTTCGTCAGCAGCGCCACGGTTTTCACGCCGTGATCCCTGCCGAGCGCCACCATCGTCTCGGCCAGCTCGCGCGCCTTCGCCAGGTCCTTCATGAAGGCGCCGCTGCCGACCTTCACGTCGAGCACGAGCGCGCCGGTGCCCTCGGCGATCTTCTTCGACATGATCGACGAGGCGATCAACGGGATCGACTCGACGGTGCCGGTCACGTCGCGTAACGCGTAGAGCTTCCTGTCCGCCGGTGCCAGGTTGTCGCCCGCCGCGCAGACGACGGCGCCCGCGGAGCTCAGCACTTCCAGCATCTCCTTCTCAGAGAGCTGAGCGCGCCAGCCGCGGATCGACTCGAGCTTGTCCAGGGTGCCGCCGGTGTGGCCGAGCCCGCGGCCCGACAGCTGCGGCACCGCCGCACCGCAGGACGCGACGAGCGGGGCCAGCGGAAGGGTGATCTTGTCGCCGACCCCTCCGGTCGAATGCTTGTCCGTGGTCGGCCGGTCCAGTGCGGAGAACTCCATCCGGATGCCGGTGCGGATCATCGCGTCGGTCCAGCGGGAGATCTCCCGCCGCGTCATCCCGTTCAGCAGGATCGCCATGGCCAGCGCCGACATCTGCTCGTCCGCGACCACGCCCGCCGTGTACGCGGGGATGAGCCAGTCGATCTGCTCGTCCGTCAGTTCGCGGGACTCGCGCTTGGCGATGACGATGTCGATGACGTCCACGATGATCTCTCTACTGGAGGTGCTGCGGGCCGAACGCCTGCGGGAGCACGGCGGTCATCGGCTGGACGCCCAGCGGCGTATCCACCAGCAGTTCGTCCCCGCCGAATTCGTAGAGCAGCTGACGGCAGCGCCCGCACGGCATCAGGCAGTCGCCCTCGCCGTCCACGCAGGCGAAGGCGACGAGTCGGCCGCCGCCGGTCATGGCCAGCTGCGAGACGAGCGAGCACTCGGCGCACAGGGTGACCCCGTACGACGCGTTCTCCACGTTGCAGCCGGACACCACCCGGCCGTCGTCCACCAGCGCCGCCGCACCCACCGGGAATTTCGAGTACGGCGAGTACGAGTGCGCCATCGCGTCGCGAGCCACGTCGCGCAGCGTGGGCCAGTCGATGTCCGTCACTGGACTCAGCCCTTCTTGAACGGCTTGTTCTCGGCAGCCGGCGGACGAACCTTGCCGCCGAGTACCGCGACCACGAAGATCGTCACCAGGTACGGGGCCATCTGCAGGAACGCGGAGGGGATCGGCGTGCCGAGCGGCGAGAGCGCGGTGTTGATCACCAAGGCGAACCCGAACATGACCGCCGCCGCGAACGCGCCCACCGGCGACCAGCGGCCGACGATCAACGCGGCGATGGCGATGTAACCGCGGCCGGTGGACATGTCCTTGCCGAACTGGCCGGTGTTGCCGATGGTCAGCCAGACACCGCCGAGGCCGGAGAGCAGGCCGGAGAACAGCATGTTGCGGTAGCGCAGCCCCAGCACCTTGATACCCACGGTGTCCGCCGCCAGCGGGTGCTCGCCGACCGCGCGGGTACGCAGGCCCCAGCGGGTGCGGTAGAGCATGAACCACAGCAGCGGGACGAGCACGTACGCCGCGTAGAACACGATGTTCTGGTCGAACAGCGGGCCGATCACGCCGATCGAGGCGAGGCCGGGGATGCGCAGCGCGCCGAAGATGGGCGGGGTGTTGTACTCCGCGCCGTTGAGCGCCATCAGCCGGTCGTAGAAGAATCCGGTCAGGCCGGATGCCAGCACGTTGATGACGACGCCGAGCACGACCTGCTCGATCAGGTAGCGGTTGGCGAACAGCGCCAGCAGCGAGCTCATCGCGGCACCCGCCGCCATCCCGGCGATCAGACCCACCCAGACCGAGCCGGTCATCGAGGCGGTCAGCGCCGCGGTGAAGGCGCCGGACAGGAACTGGCCCTCGACGGCGATGTTGACCACACCGGAGCGCTCGGCGACCAGCGCGCTCATCGAGCCGAGCACGAGCGGCACGCTGGCGAGCGCGGTCTGCTCGAGGATGCTCGGCACGTTCAGGCCGATCGAGGAGCCGGAGGCGGCCCAGACCAGGAACGCCAGGACCATGCACACGATGTAGACGACGGACAGCCAGCGCTGGACGACCTTGCCGATCGGGCGGAAGGCGCGCACCAGGCCGCACAGCAGCGCGATCGCGCTCAGCGTCAGCGCGGTGGCCTGCGCCGGCACGGAGACGGTGCTCTGGCCGTGGTTGAGGGAGAACCCGAAGATGGTGTCGGCGCCCGAGGAGGTGCGCGACCCGAGGCCGAAGGCCCACAGGCCGAAGGCGCCGACCACGGCCTGCGCGAGGCCGCCGACGAGCTTCGACCGGTCCCCTGCGGCGGCGGCGATCTCGGCGTGCGGGGTAACGGTGGCGGTGGTCACGAGGCGGCTCCCGGGACGGCGGCACCGCGCGAGCGGAGCCGGAAGATCTCCTTGATCAGCTGCGGGGCGGAGACGAAGATGACGATCAGGGCCTCGATGACGCTGATGATGTCGGTCGAGATCCCGTCGTTCGCCTGCATGACGGAGGCACCCGCCTGGAACGCGCCGTACAGCAGCGCGGCCCAGACCACGCCCCAGGGCTTGGTGCGGCCGAGCAGCGCGACGGTGATCGCGTTGAAGCCGAGGCCCGCGTCGATGTTCGGGCTCAGCGAGTTGTTGTTCGGGTTGTTCAGGCCGAGCACCTGCATCACGCCGATCATGCCCATCAGGCCGCCGGAGATGACCATCGCCCAGATCTGCGCCCGGCCCACGCTGATTCCGTTGGTGCGCGCGGCGGACGGGTTCAGGCCGACGGCGCGGATCTCGAAGCCCAGCTTGGAGCGGTTGAAGAACCAGCCCGCCGCGACGGTGGCCGCCAGCGCCAGAACCAGGCCGATGTCGGTGTTCAGCGAGGGGCCGAACAGGTGCGGCAGGATCGCCTTGGTCGCGGCCGGCTTCGAGATGGACTGGCCGGCCTTGGTCGGGTCGTGGAACGCCGTCGTGGTCAGCAGATAGTTCGTCAGGAAGAACAGCAGGATGTAGTTGAGCATGATCGTCACGACCACCTCGTGCGCGCCGCGCTTGGCCTTGAGCCAGCCGACGAAGCCGCCGAGGATCACGCCGCCGAGGATGCCCGCGAGGACCGCGACCACGAGCTGCAGCGCGCCGGGGATACCGGTCCACTGGAAGGCGACGTACGTGGTCAGGATCGCGCCGCCGATCGTCATGCCCTGGCCGCCGATGTTGAACATGCCGCCGCGGAAGGCCACGGTCACGGCCAGGCCGCCGAAGATCAGCGGCGTGGCGTCCTCGAGCGTGTTGGTGATCGGGCCGAAGAACTGCGAGGGCGTGCCCCGGACGGTGGCCGGGTTGAAGATCGAGCCCTTGAACAGGTCCGAGTAGCCGTGCGCCACGTCGTGCCAGGCCGACTTGAGGAAGTCGGACGGCCGGGAGAAGAAGTAGCCGAGCTCGCGCATGGCGGCCGGGTCGGAGACGATGATCAGGATCGCGCCGACCAGCAGGGCCAGCACGATCGCGAGGACCGTCACCAGCGGCGTGCTCTCGGCGGTGAACAGGTCGCGCACGACCCGGCCGAGGTGGGAGGACTCCTGCTGGTCGCCCTGCGGCTCGGCGGCCCGGGGCTGCGGCGTCTGGGGCGTTTGCGGCGTCTGCGTGCTCACGAATCCTCCCCGATGTTCATCTGGGGCTCCTCGACGGCAGGGGCCGCCGGTTCCGGCACCGCGTCGGCCACGGCCTGGTCCTCCTGCTGGGTCTGTCCGTCCCCGGTGATTCCGGCCATCAGCAGGCCGATCCGCTCGCGCGGGGTGTCCGGGGTGACGGTGTCCACGATCTTGCCGCGGTACATCACCGCGACCTTGTCGGCCAGCGCGAGCACCTCGTCGAGCTCGGTCGAGACCACCACGACCGGGCGTCCGAGGTCGCGCTCGGCGACGATCCGCTTGTGGATGAACTCCATCGCGCCGACGTCCACGCCGCGGGTGGGCTGCGAGGCCACCAGCAGGCGCAGCGGCCGGGACAGCTCGCGCGCGACGACCACCTTCTGCTGGTTGCCGCCGGACAGCTGGCCCGCGAGGTGCTTCGGGTCGGTCGGGCGGATGTCGAACTCGGCGATGCGGTCGACGGCGTTGCGCTGCACCGCGCCGAGGTCGATGGACAGCCGCCTGCCGAAGTCCTCGCCCGTGTAGAGGTCGAGCACGAGGTTCTCCGCGACGGTGAACTCGCCGACCACGCCGTCGTGCCCGCGGTCCTCCGGGATGTAGCCGACGCCGGCGTCGAGCACCTGCCGGGGGCTGCGGCCGAGCAGCTCCGCGTCGTCAAGCCGGATCGATCCGGACTCGGTCGGGATCAGCCCGAGGATCGCCTCGGCCAACTCGGACTGCCCGTTGCCCTGCACGCCCGCGACGCCGAGGATCTCGCCGCCGCGCACGGTGAAGGACACGTCGTCCACCGCGGCGTTGCCGTGCACGTCGCGCACCGTCAGACCGCTGACGACCAGGCTGTCCGCGCCGGGTTCGGCGGGCCGCTTGTCCACCACGAGCTGCACGGCGCGGCCGACCATCATGGCGGCCAGTTCGGACTCGCTCATCGAGGGGTCCGCGCTGCCGACGACCTTGCCGTGCCGGATCACGGTGATCCGGTCGGCGATCGCCTTGACCTCCTTGAGCTTGTGCGTGATGAACACGATGCTCTTGCCGGCCTTGCGCAGCGAGTCCATGACCTTGAACAGGTCCTCGATCTCCTGCGGGGTGAGCACGGCGGTCGGCTCGTCCAGGATCAGCGTCTGCGCGTCGCGCACCAGGGCCTTGACGATCTCCACGCGCTGCTGCACGCCGACCGGGAGCTCCTCGATCACGGCGTCCGGGTCCACCGGCAGGCCGAAGCGCTCGGAGACCTCCTTGACCTTCTTGCGGGCGCTGCGCTGGTCGAGCACGGAGAGCGGGCCCCTGGCGGTGCCGAGCGGCGCCTCGTCGCCGAGGATAACGTTTTCCGCGACCGTGAACACCGGGACGAGCATGAAGTGCTGGTGCACCATGCCGATCCCGGCCGCGATCGCGTCGCGCGGGCCGCTGATCTTCCTGACCTCGCCGTCGACCAGGATCTCGCCCTCCTCGGGCTGGTAGAGCCCGTAGAGCACGTTCATCAGCGTGGACTTGCCCGCGCCGTTCTCGCCGAGGAGGCAGTGGATCTCCCCGGGCTCCACGGTCAGGTCGATGTGGTCGTTGGCGACCAGCGACCCGAACCGCTTGGTGATGGAGCGTAGTTCCAGCCGCACCGCTTCCACCTGTCTTCAGTAGAACTTCATCGGTCTCTGCGTATCAGACGTCACTTCGGACAACACTCGAACAGACCCCCGCCGGGTGCGCAAGACCTGCCGCGCACCCGGCGAGATGAGCCGTGGCCGTGGATCAGGCGGTCGGCTGGTTGGTCGAGGTGATCTTGATCGTGCCGCTGATGATGCCGGCCTTCACGGTGCTCAGTTCGCTGGTCAGCGCCGCCGGCACCTTCGAGGTGAAGTCGTGGTACGGCGCGAGGCCGGTGCCGTTGTTGGCCAGGGTGCCGATGAACGAGGTGGCGGTGAACTTGCCGTTGTAGGCGTCGGTCACGGACGTCTTCACCGCGGTCGCGATGCCCTTGGTCACCGAGGTCATGATGACCGGGGCGTACGCCGAGTTGGAGTAGAAGCCGTCGTCGTCGACCCAGATCGCGTTCATCTTGCCGCCGCTGGCCTGCGCCGCCTGCAGGGCGCCGATGCCGGTGCCGCCGGCCACCGGGAAGACGATGTCCGCGCCCTGGCTCTGGAAGGTCTGGGCGATCGACTTGCCGCCGGACTGGTCGCCGAACGGGTTGGCCGAGGTGTCGAAGGTGCCCTGCTGGGACTTCTCGCTCCAGCCGAGGACCTGCACGCTGGTGCCGTGCTTCTGGTTGTAGTACTGCACGCCCTCCCAGAAGCCGTCCATGTACACGGTGACGGTCGGGTACTTGGCGCCGCCGAAGGTGGCGACCTTGCCGGTCTTGGTCATGCCGGCCGCGAAATAGCCGCCGAGGAAGGCGCCCTGGGCGGTGTTGAACTGCAGACCCTGGATCTTCGATCCGGAGGACGCGTTGTCGACGATCGCGTACTCCTGACTGGGGTTCTTCTTCGACGAGGCCGTGGTGGCGTCGGCCATCGCGAAGCCCACCGTGACGATCATCTTGCAGCCCTTGCCGACCAGGGACGAGATGTTGCTCGTGTAGTCGTTTTCCGTGGTGGACTGCACGTAGGACACGCCGATCTTGCCGCTGGAGGCGGAGGCCGCGTCCTGCATGCCCGCCCACGACTCGGCGTTGAATGAGTGGTCGTCGATACCGCCGGTGTCGGTCACCATGCAGGCGCTGAACGAGGACGCTGAAGACGTCGACGTGGTCGAGACCGGAGCCGAACCACACGCTGAAGCTGCCAGCCCGACCACGCTGAGCGCGGCCGCGAGCTTGAGTGACTTCTTCACCCTGATGCCTCCTGAGACGGGCCAACGTCCCCGCCCACCCGGGCGCTCGCACGACGTTGGGAAACCTGAGAGAACGCGGTCACGGCTGACCGACGCCTGTGAGAATAGATCCATCCCTGAACCGTTTTGTGACGAGTTCTCCAGAAGTAGGCGTAACGCAACTCTCCCGGTGGGAAGTCGAGATGAATCCGTGATGCACTCTCGGCGGCACCGGGGCGAATCACCACAATCCGTGACTATTCGCTGACTTACGGTACCACCGGAGGCGTCTTCCGGCCTCGGCTGGGAAAACGTTACCAAGCCGGATCGCACCCGGATAGAGGGCTGCCGTACGGGAACTCGAAAGGCCCGTTCCACCGAATGGCGGAAACGGGCCTTCGGATATGAGAGGTCGTCAAATACGGGCGTCAGTCGCCGAGGATCAGCCGGGTGAAGAAGCGGACGCCGGTGGCGATGGCGGACTCGTCGGCCAGGAAGCTCGGCTGGTGCAGGTCGCGCTGCACCGGGTCGCCGGGGGTGCGCACGCCGAGCCGGGCCATGGCGCCGGGGACCTGGCGCAGGTACCAGCTGAAGTCCTCGCCGCCGAGGGACTGCTCGACCGAGACGGCGCCCTCCGGGCCGCAGACCGCCGCGGCGGCGCGGCGCATCTCGTCGATCACGGCGATGTCGTTGACCACGGGCGGCACGCCGCGCACGTAGTCCAGCTCGGTCTTCGCGCCGTAGACCGCCGCGATCGAGTCGACGAGCTCGAGCACCAGGTCAGGCGCGTCGGCCCAGGCGCGCTCGTCCATGCAGCGGACGGTGCCGTGCGCCTCGCCGCTCTGCGGGATCGCGTTGGCCGCCTGGCCCGCGTTGATCGCGCCCCAGACCAGGGACAGGCCGTGCCGCGGGTCCACCCGGCGGGACAGCGCCGCGGGCAGCTCGGTGACCAGGTGGGCGAGGGTGTGCACCAGGTCCACGGTCAGCTGCGGGCGGGAGGTGTGCCCGCCTGGGCCGGTCAGCCGCACCGCGAGCTTGTCGCAGGCGGCGGTGAGCGGGCCGACGCGCAGGCCGATGCGGCCGGCGTCCACCTTGGGATCGCAGTGCAGCGAGACGATGCGGCCGACCCCGTCCAGCGCGCCCGCGCCGATCATGTCCAGCGCGCCGCCGGGCATGACCTCCTCGGAGGGCTGGAAGATCAGCCGGGTGGCGGGCACCGGAACGCCCCGCGCGGCCGCCTCGGCGAGCGCGAGCCCGGTGCCGAGCACGACGGTGGTGTGGATGTCGTGGCCGCAGGAGTGCGAGACGCCGTCGCTCACGGAGCGGAAGGCCAGGCCGGGGGCCTCCTGGATGGGCAGCGCGTCCAGATCGGCGCGCAATGCGATGCGTCCGGCGAATCCGTGCCGGGAGACCCGGGCCTGCTCGCCCGCGATATCGCAGATCAGGCCGGTTCCGGAAGACTGGACGCGGGGCTCGAGCCCGGCGGCGCGCAGCCGCTCGGCCACGAGGCGGGTGGTGCGCAGCTCCTGCCTGGCCAGCTCAGGGTGGGCGTGCAGATCGCGGCGGAACTCGATGAGCTCGGCCACGCGCTGCTCGCTCGGCTCGAGCGCGGCGGACGTCCCGGAAGGCACGGCGTCTTCGACGTGATACGGGGCGGCGTGGTTCCTTGCCATTCCCCAACGGTAGTCCTGCCAATCCTTTCCATGGCGCGTTTTTGCGTCCAGTTGACCCGCCTGGGGGCGATAAATGATCCGACCGGACTATGTCGCGCCCCGGTTACGCCACCTCAACACCCCCTGGCGTGCGCCGAGTGCGCCGTCTCGCTCACGCGTGGTATTCATCGTTCGCGGGAATGGGCTATCGGTAATTGTTCCGCTAATGCAGAAGGGCGAGCGCCGATGTCGCAATCCCCCGAGCCGCGGGAGGCCGCCTGCGGCTGCGCCAACCGCGGGTGCACCTGCAACCCCTGCCGCTGCAACCCCTGTGGCTGCGGCGGTCACAAGCAGGACGTACGGACCGAACACGCCGCCGAGCGCGCCGACCGTTAGACCTCGATCGCCGAGAGTGATTCGGTAAACCCGCCGCGACACGAACGATCCACGCGATCATCCGTCCCACCTAGCCGACCTCCATACGCCGTAAGAACGAACGCTCGAACTGATTACCGGCCGTTCCACTCGTTCGGCGTAGAGTGGCCGGGGATATGACGGGCAGTCATATCCCCGTGCCGCCGATCTCTTTGCTCGCCGCGAAGTTTTTCGCACCGATCCTCGCCGCGAGTTCGATCACGGCCGTTGCGCTGCCACCGCGGCTGCCCGCCCCGCCCGCGCTGCTGAGCGCCTCCTGGCCGTCCTCCCCGCGCGCCGGCGCGACCTTCCCCGGCATGCCGCAGTTCGGCGAACTCGTCTGGCAGAACCCGGATGGCACGCCGGGCGCGAAGCTGTGCTCCGCGGTGGCCGTGGACAGCGCGGGCGGCGACCTCATCGCCACCGCCGCGCACTGCCTCGGCGGCGTCGTCTCCCGGATCGGCGCCCCGATGACGGTGGCCTACATCCCGGGCGCCGACAACGGATCTAGGCCATACGGGGTCTGGTATCCGACCCGGATCATCCGTCCGCAGCAGTGGATGAACGGTGTGCAGAACCCTGACTTCGACATCGCCTTCGTCACCGTCGCACGGCCCGGCGACGCGCGCCCGCTGGCGTCGATCACCGGCTCGGAGCACTTCGGCACGGTCCCCGCGGCGGGCGCCCTCGCCGTGCAGGTCGGCTACCCGTATCAGAGCCCGGATCCGGTCGCCTGCCGCACTCCGGTCCGCTTCCTGTCCCCCACGCAGCTCGAACTGGACTGCGCGGACTTCCCGGGCGGCACGAGCGGCGGCCCGGTGCTCACGGACGTCGATCCGGGCGACGGAATCGGCACGCTCGTCGGCGTGATGGGCGGCTACCAGCGCGGCGGCACCCGCTCGGACGTCACGTACGCCTCTGCCCTCACGCCGGCGATTCAGCAGCTGTACCAACAGGCGGCTCAGTACTGATCGGCTCGGGGCCGACCGGCGCGGTATCGATCGCCTTGGTACTCGCCGCCTCGGCCAACGCCGCGTCGATGCGGCTGTTGCCGGTCAGCCGTGCCGCCACGAAGGCCATCACGACGAGCACGCCGGCCCCGGCGACGAACGGCGCCCGCAGCCCGGCGACGTGCGCCAGCCAGCCGCCGAGCAGCGCGCCGAGCGGCCCGGCGCTGAAGGCGGTCAGCCGGGACGCCGCGGCCACCCGGCCCATCAGCTCGTCCGGCACGATCGACTGCCGGACCGACCAGCCGAGCGTCATCGTCACGGCCATCGCCCCGCCCAGCACGACGAACGCGGCCCCGGCGATGAAAACGTTCGCCGAGAGCCCGAGCATGAGCAGTCCGGCGGCCTCGACGAAGGCGGTCGCCGTCAGCGCGCCGCCGGTGCCCAGCCGACGGCCCACCCATCCCGAGGCGAACGTCCCGGCCAGGCCGCCGATCGCGTTCGTGGTCAGGAACGTGCCGTAACCCGCGGGACTCAGGTGCAGCGTGACGTGCGCGAACAGCGCCAGCACCGCACCGCAGGCGCAGAACGCCAGATTGCCGACCGCGGGCCGGATCGCCAGACCGAGCAGCAGCTTGTGGTGCAGCAGGTACGACGCCCCGACCCGCGCGTCGGCCAGGATCGAGGTCTTCGTCTCGGCGGGTCGCCTCGGGCGAGCGGGCAGCGTGCGGATCATCACGGAGCTGAAGAGGAACGAGACCGCGTCGGCGAGGAACGGCACCGTGCGGCTGAGCGAGAACAGCAGGCTGCCGATGGGCGGCCCGACGAACCCGTCCGCGGCACGCTGCGCGCCCTGCAGCCGCGAGTTGCCCATCTGGAGCAGGTCCGGGTCACGGTCCAGCAGGTCGGGAATGAGCGCCATTGACGCCGTGTCGAAGAGCATGCTGCCGACTCCGAGCAGGAAGCCGATCGCGATCAGGACGCCGATATCGACGAAGCCGCCCGCGATCGCCGCCGTCGCCAGGGCCAGCAGCGCGAAGCGGCACAGGTCGGTGATCACCATCGTGCCGCGCCGGTCCCACCGGTCCACGAGAGCGCCGCCGATCAGTCCGAACAGCAGCCAGGGCAGCAGGGTCACGGCCTCCATGGCACCGAAGACGACCGGGCTGCGGGTCACCGTGAGCGCGAGCAGCGGCAGCGCCGAGCCGTAGACCCCGTCGCCGAGCGAGGAGACCGCCGCGGCCGCCCAGACGCGGTGGAACGCGCCGGGCAACCGCGGTCGATCCCTTCGATTCCCCCCGGGTCTTCTCATGCGTCCGATCCCCGCGGCCCCCTGGTGTCCACCGGCCGGTACAGCGCCGTGAACAGGTCAGCGGCGGGCTGGTCCGGATCGTGCATCGCCTTGAGTTCCGCGTGCAGCGCGACGACCTTCTGCACCGCCAGCGCGAAGTCCTCCGGGCTCAGCCGCAGGTGCTTGAGCCGCTCGTCCCGCTCGTGCTCCGGCGCCGCCGCCTCGACGTCGGCCAGCGCGTGCCGCATGAGGATGTCGCGCCCCGTGCTGGACTTGGGCACGCCGATCACCTTGTCCGACCTGCCGTAGTAGAGCTCTGTCACCCCGCGCACCTTGCGGGTCTCCACCACGCTGATCAGCCCGGCCTTCACCAGCACCTTGACGTGGTAGTTCGAGCTCCCCTTCGCGATCCCGAGCCGCTCGGCGATCTGGGTCACCGTCGCGGGCCCGTCCCGGAGCACCCGCAGCACCCGGTGCCGCGCCAAGCTGCCGATCGCGTGCAGTTGCTGGTCCGTCTCGAGTTCGAGGATGTCTTCCCGGGGTGCGTCGTCAGCGGTCATGCCCCAATGGTCAATGTTCCTTGACCACCAGTCAAGAGATATTGACCGTCAGAACGCGTCCCGCGGCACGTACGTCCCCCACACCTCGCGCAGCGCGTGCGAGACCTCGCCGACGGTGGCGCAGGCCTTGAGCGCCGACTTCATCGGGTAGAGCACGTTCTCGCTGCCCGCGGCCGCGCGCTTGACGTCGTCCAGCGCGCGGGTGACGTCGTCCTTCGAGCGGTCGGAACGCAGCTTCGCCAGGCGCTCGGCCTGCTGCTCGCCGATCGTGGGGTCCACCCGCAGCGGCTCGTAGGGCTCCTCCTCGTCGAGGGTGAACCGGTTGACGCCGACGACCGTCCGCTCGCCGCCGTCGATCTGCTGCGAGATCTCGTACGCCGAGCGCTCGATCTCGGACTTCTGGAAGCCCTGCTCGATCGCCGCGACGGCGCCGCCGAGGCCCTCGATCCGGCCCAGCAGGAGGTTGATCTCCTCCTCGAGCGCGTCGGTCATCGACTCGACCACGTACGAGCCGGCGAAGGGGTCGACGGTCTTCGTCACGTCCGTCTCGTAGGCGATGACCTGCTGCGTGCGCAGGGCGAGCCGCGCGGCCTTCTCGGTCGGCAGCGCGATGGCCTCGTCGAAGGAGTTCGTGTGCAGCGACTGCGTGCCGCCGAGCACCGCGCCGAGGCCCTGCAGCGCCACCCGGATCAGGTTGACCTCGGGCTGCTGGGCCGTCAGCTGCACGCCCGCCGTCTGCGTGTGGAAGCGCAGCATCTGCGACTTCGGGTTCTTCGCGCCGAGCTCGTCGCGCATGACGCGGGCCCAGATGCGGCGTGCCGCGCGGAACTTCGCGACCTCCTCGAGCAGCGTGGTGCGCGCCACGAAGAAGAAGGACAGCCGGGGCGCGAACTCGTCCACGTCCAGGCCCGACTCGACGGCCGCGCGCACGTACGCGATGCCGTCGGCCAGCGTGAACGCGACCTCCTGCGCGGGCGACGCGCCGGCCTCGGCCATGTGGTAGCCCGAGATGGAGATCGTGTTCCACTTCGGGATCTCGCCCTGGCAGTACGCGAACACGTCGGAGACCAGCCGCAGCGAGGGCGCCGGCGGGAAGATGTACGTGCCGCGGGCGATGTACTCCTTGAGGATGTCGTTCTGGATGGTGCCGGTCAGCTGGTCCGCCGCCACCCCCTGCTCCTCGCCGACCAGCTGGTAGAGCAGCAGCAGGATCGAGGCGGGCGCGTTGATCGTCATCGAGGTGGAGACCCGGTCCAGCGGGATGCCGCCGAACAGCGTGCGCATGTCCTCGATGGAGTCGATGGCCACGCCGACCTTGCCGACCTCGCCCTGCGCGATCGGCTCGTCCGAGTCGTAGCCCATCTGGGTGGGCAGGTCGAAGGCCACCGACAGGCCCGTCGAGCCGTTCGCGATCAGCTGCTTGTAGCGCGCGTTCGACTCGGCCGCGGTGCCGAAGCCGGCGTACTGCCGCATGGTCCAGGGCCGACCGGTGTACATGCTCGGATATACGCCGCGGGTGAACGGGTACCGGCCGGGCTCGCCCAGCTTCTCGGCGGCGTCCCAGCCCTCGAGCGCCGCGGGCCCGTACACGGGCTCGATCGGGAGCCCGGACTCGTTCATGGCAGCCGTCATCGTGTACCCCATCCAGCTCAGCAGGTAGGCGCGCGTCGCCCCCGCTTCCGGAGCCTACCGACCGGTAGACGCCATCGCTATCCCTCGAGCCGCGGGTCGGCCAGGCCAGAGCCCAGCAGGCGCACGTCCCACTCACACGTTAGGCCGCAATCACCTCTCGCCGAGGCCCGACTGTCGTGCGAATCACACACCCACGAGATCCACTAGTGATGGTAATTGTCCTAGATTGTCCGATGCGAGTTCGCTCACAAACCCCCTCTGATGGTCATTGGATCACCCTTGGCTGTGGTTACTCTGACGCCGACGAGGACGCGACGACCTATGGAAGGCGGCGACGGGTAGCCCATGGCCACTACAACGTCTGGCGGGGGGACGAGTTCCCGGACCCGGAAGAAGGGCACGCTCTATCGCGGCCGCGAGGGCATGTGGAGCTGGGTTGCGCACCGCATCACCGGCGTGCTGATCTTCTTCTTCCTCTTCGCGCACGTGCTCGACGCCTCGCTGCTGCGCGTCTCGCAGGGCGACTACAACTCCGTCATCAACAGCTATAAGAACCCGATCGTCAACTTCCTCGAGTACGGCCTGACCGCCGCGATCTGCTTCCACGCCTTCAACGGCCTGCGGATCATCGCGGTGGACTTCTGGGCCAAGGGCCCCCGGCTGCAGAAGAAGATGCTCTATTGGGTCGTCGGCGTCTGGCTGGTGCTGATGATCGGGGTCTTCTACCCGATCCTCGCGCACTCGCTGCACCGGATCTTCGGCTACTAGGAAAGGGAGCGAGTCGAGATGACGACGACCACCACCCCGGCGATCGACGCCCCGCGCTCCCCCAAGGAGCCGCACAAGCTGCGTTCCCGCCGCACCTCCCGCACCGGGCGCACGAACTTCGAGCTCTACAGCTGGCTGTTCATGCGCTTCTCCGGCCTGCTGCTGACCGTCCTGGTGCTCGGCCACCTGTTCATCATGCTGGTGCTCGACGGCGGCGTCGAGAAGATCAACTTCGCCTTCGTGGCGGGCCGCTGGGCCTCGCCCTTCTGGCAGATCTGGGACCTGCTCACGCTCTGGCTGGCCACGCTGCACGGCACCAACGGCCTGCGCACGGTCATCAACGACTACGCGGAGAGGGACGGCACCCGCTTCGTGCTGAAGTCGCTGCTGTACTTCGCGGCGATCGTGATGATCTTCCTCGGCAGCCTGGTCATCTTCACGTTCGACCCCTCCATCAAGGCCTAAGGCGCGCTCCATGACTGACACCACCAATGCTGCGGCCGCCGCGGACGGCGACGAGTTCAAGTACACCTACAGCGAGATGATCACCGCGCCCTCGACGCGCGGCCCGTACCAGGTGCACACGTACGACACGGTGATCGTCGGCGCGGGCGGCGCGGGCATGCGGGCCGCGCTGGAGGCCGGCACCCGCTCGCGCACCGCCGTGCTCACCAAGCTCTACCCGACCCGGTCGCACACCGGCGCGGCCCAGGGCGGCATGTGCGCCGCACTGGCCAACGTCGAGGAGGACAACTGGGAGTGGCACACCTTCGACACGGTCAAGGGCGGCGACTACCTGACCGACCAGGACGCCGCCGAGATCATGTGCAAGGAGGCCATCGACGCGGTCCTCGACCTGGAGAAGATGGGCCTGCCGTTCTCCCGTACTCCGGAAGGCCGCATCGACCAGCGCCGCTTCGGCGGCCACACGAGGGACCACGGCAAGGCCGCGGTACGCCGTTCGTGCTACGCCGCGGACCGCACCGGTCACATGATCCTCCAGACGCTGTACCAGAACTGCGTCAAGGAGGGCATCGAGTTCTACAACGAGTACTACGTGCTCGATCTGCTGCTCGGCGAGCCCGACGAGAACGGCGTGAAGCACACCGCCGGCGTCGTCGCCTACGAGCTGGCCACCGGCGAGATCCACATCTTCCGCGCCAAGGCGGTCATCTTCGCCACCGGCGGCTTCGGCAAGGTCTTCAAGACCACCTCGAACGCGCACACCCTGACCGGCGACGGCATGGGCATCATCTGGCGCAAGGGCCTGCCGCTGGAGGACATGGAGTTCTACCAGTTCCACCCGACCGGCCTCGCGGGCCTGGGCATCCTGCTCACCGAGGGCGCGCGCGGCGAGGGCGGCATCCTGCGCAACGCCGAGGGCGAGCGGTTCATGGAGCGCTACGCCCCGACCATCAAGGACCTCGCGCCGCGCGACATCGTCGCCCGCTCGATGGTGCTCGAGGTGCGCGAGGGCCGCGGCGGCGGGCCGCACAAGGACTACGTGTACCTGGACCTGACGCACCTTCCGGCGGAGCAGATCGAGGAGAAGCTCCCGGACATCACCGAGTTCGCACGCACCTACCTGGGCGTCGAGCCGACCACGGAGCTGGTCCCGGTCTACCCGACCGCGCACTACGCGATGGGCGGCGTGCCGACCAACGTGCAGGCCGAGGTGCTGAGCGACAACAAGACGGTCGTCCCCGGCCTGTACGCGGCCGGCGAGGTCGCCTGCGTGTCCGTGCACGGCTCGAACCGTCTTGGCACGAACTCGCTGCTCGACATCAACGTCTTCGGCCGCCGCGCGGGCCTGGCCGCCGCCGAGTTCGTCAAGGACGCGCCGCTGGTGGAGATCGCCGGAGACGACGCGGCCGAGAACGTCATCGCGCTGATCGAGGGGCTGCGCTCGTCGCAGGGCACCGAGAAGGTCGCGGCGATCCGCACCGAACTGCAGCGGACCATGGACGACAACGCGGGCGTCTACCGCAACGAGCAGACGCTCAAGCAGGCGTACGACGATGTCAAGGCCCTGCAGGCCCGGTACGAGAGCGTGGCCGTGCAGGACAAGGGCAAGCGCTTCAACACGGACCTGCTCGAGGCCGTCGAACTGGGCTTCCTGCTCGACCTGGCCGAGGTGCTGGTCGTGGGCGCGCTGAACCGGAAGGAGTCGCGCGGCGGCCACGCCCGCGAGGACTACCAGGACCGCGACGACGAGAACTTCATGAAGCACACGATGGCGTACCGCGAGGCCGCGGAGGACGGGTCGTACGACATCCGTCTCGACTGGAAGCCGGTCGTGGTGACTCGTTACCAGCCGATGGTGAGGAAGTACTGATATGCCCGCCGCAACTTCCGACCCGCAGTTCATGACCATCACGGTCCGGGTCAAGCGGTACAACCCGGAAGCGCGAAGCGCCGGTTCTTCGACCGAGGAGACGCGCTGGGACGAGTGGCAGGTCCAGGCGCTGCCGACCTGGCGCATCCTGGACGCGCTGCACCAGATCAAGTGGGACATGGACGGCACCCTGACGTTCCGTCGGTCCTGCGCGCACGGCGTCTGCGGCTCGGACGCGATGCGCATCAACGGCCGCAACCGGCTGGCGTGCAAGAGCCTGGTCAAGGACCTGAATCCGGAGAAGCCGATCACGGTCGAGCCGATCCAGGGCCTGCCGGTGGTCAAGGACCTGGTCGTGGACATGGACCCGTTCCTGCAGGCCTACCGGGACATCAAGCCGTTCCTCATCGCGCACGGCAACGAGCCGACGAAGGAGCGCCTGCAGTCGCAGAAGGAACGCGACCGCTTCGACGACACCACCAAGTGCATCCTGTGCGCCGCGTGCACGACGTCCTGCCCGGTCTTCTGGACCGACGGCCAGTACTTCGGCCCGGCCGCGATCGTCAACGCCCACCGCTTCATCTTCGACTCGCGCGACGACGCGGCCGAGGAGCGCCTCGAGATCCTCAACGAGCGCGAGGGCGTCTGGCGCTGCCGGACCACCTTCAACTGCACCGAGGCCTGCCCCCGCGGCATCCAGATCACCCAGGCGATCGCCGAGGTCAAGCGCGCCCTGATCACCCGTCGGGTCTGAGGCTTCCCGCGCGGACGCCTGCCGCACGGACGCTAGCCGAAAACCAGCTGATCTCCAGTGAGGTTCTCGGCTAGCGTCTGCGCCATGCACGACGAACCGCGCCCCGGTGGCCGACCCACGACGTCCGACGAGGGCCCGCACCGCCAAGTGGACCAGCAATCGAGCCCTGCGATCTGGGGCGAGTTGGTGGCCCGGATCTTCGCGCTGCCGGGAGTCGTCGAAGGCCACAGCCAGGTCTCCCCGGCGAGCTCACGAGCCGTCTTCCTGGCCGGTCGACCCACCGAGCACACGCCGGAGACCTCGCTTGCCCCCGGTCGGCGGCTGGAGCCCGTCCACCTGCACGGCGTCGACGACACGAGCACCCATCTCGTGCTCCCCGCCGAACGCGGCCGACGGCTGGTGGAACTGGGCTGGGCCGAGCCGCATCAGTACGGCGACTTCGGCACCGAGTTCATGATCTACGGCCCGCGCGACGCGACTGAACTCGACGTGGTCGTCTCCATCGTCGAGGAAAGCCTCGCCTACGCCCGCTCCGGCGATTCCGGCTGACCGCTAGCCGCTAGCCGCTAGCCGACGCGGTCCGCGGTGCCCAGGAGGTCGGGGTGCAGTTGGCGGCGGGCGCTCAGCAGTTCGACGCCGAGCAGCCGGCCGTCGCCGTCGAAGTCGAGGACGACGGCCGAGCCGTGGTTGTCGTCGGCGACGACCTGGCGCGTGGACTGGCCGGGAGTGATCTCGTCGATGAGGTAGATGTATCCGACGTTGTCCTCACCATCGAACGTGACTCGCATCGCCGTCCTCCTCGCCGATCGCCGCTCGACGCCTGCACTCGGGATCCGGCAGGTCACACTTCCTGCGGCTGCTTCTCCGCATTCTCCTCCGCGGTCTCGATTCGCGCAGCCGGAGCCTTCGAACTGGCTGGGAGGTCAGACTTTTTCACGATCAGGCGTAGGGCCGCCTTGGACGCTCTGAGGCTAGGTCCTGTTCGTGGTTCGGATGCTGCCCGTGTTGCGGGTGCGCCGCTTTGCGGCTTCGGGGGTTTCGCTGGCCCACCCTCCCACCCGTTGCGCGGGCCTGTCGGGCTGCGGTCTGCAAAGTCAACACCGGGAACGTGATCGCGATCCCGAGGATGGGGTCACGCCCTCAACCTTGTATCGGTGACGCGGTAGGCGTGGTGTTCGACGCGAGCCGGGTTCATGTTTTCCGCCGTTGATTTTGATCTTCAGACCCGCAGCCCGACAGGCGGACGCAACGGGTGGGAGGGTGGGCCAGCGAAACCCCCAAGAGCGGCGCGAAGCGGCGCACCCGCAGCGCGAGCCGCATCCGAACCGCAAACAGGACCTGGTATCACACCAGGCTGCCTAGCACCGGTCAAAGGCGCGCGGTGTGCAGCCGGCGCCCAGTTCACGCCTCCTGCGGCTGCTTCTCCGCATTCTCCTCCGCGGTCCCGATTCGCGCAGCCGGAGCCTTCGAACTCTTGAGGCCCTTCCAGCCGAGCCAACCGATGGCCGTGCCCATCACGAGCGAGATGATCGCGAGCACGACGTGGACCATTAGAAAGCCCGTGGGATCGTTACCGTGCCACGCACGTGGATCGGCGTTGATGTTCTTGATCAGGGTGACCCAGATGATCCACGACCAGACGGCGAACGCGATCAGGAGCCAGGAGGCACGTCGGGAAAGTCGCATGGGTCCCAGGCTACCTCCCGCCCACTGAACTCCTACAGGCGGTAGAAGTTAAGCAGTCGTTCACCGCGCTCAGCCGCAGCAGGCGGTCTGGCCGTCGCAGGCCATGGCGCCGGCGGTTTGGCCTTCGAGTTCGGGGAGCACGTCGCCGAGGACGGTGTAGACCTCCCAGCGCTCGCGTCCGGGGCCGGTGACCCAGACCTTGTCCTGCACGGCGTAGCAGCAGCTCACGTTCTCCTCCTCGTCGGTGGCCAGGCCCTTGTCGGCGAGGCGGGCGGTGGCCGCGGCGACCTGGGCGGTCTCCTCGACCTCGACGCCGAGGTGGTCGAGCCGGGTGATCGCGTCGCCGTCGCTGCCGTCGCTCCCGTCACCGCCGTCGCCTTCGAGCAGCACGAGCTTGAGCGGCGGCTCGGCGATGGCGAAGTTGGCGTAGCCGGGGCGGCGCTTGGCCGGGGTGGTGCCGAAGAGCTTGCTGTAGAACGCGATCGAGCCTTCGAGGTCCGAGACGCGCAGCGCGAGTTGCACACGGGACATGGTGGACACCTCTCCTTGAATAGACGGATGTCTATGCAGCCGAGCTTGCCCTCTGGATTGATGGCTGTCAACATAGGCATGTGTCGAAGAAAGAGCTGCCGGTCCTCCAGCCCCCCGCGTGCTGCACGCCGATGGTGCGCGAGCCGTTGACCGAGGACGCTGCGAAGTCGCTTTCCGGGACGTTCAAGGCGCTCGCGGATCCGGTGCGGCTGCGGCTGCTGTCACTCATCGCGTCGTTCGAGGGCGGCGAGGCGTGCGTGTGCGATCTGACCGGTCCGTTCGACGTCTCCCAGCCGACGATCAGCCATCACCTCCGCGTGCTGCGCGAGGCGGGGCTGATCGATTGCGAGCGGCGCGGCACGTGGGTCTACTACTGGGTGCTGCCGGACGCGCTCGGCCGGCTGGGCTCGCTGCTGGCGACCGACGGAGTGGCCGTCGCGGGCCCGCGATGACTAGGGACCTGGCCCGTCGCGCGCTGGCCGAGGCGCTCGGCACGGGCCTGCTGGTGACGGTCGTGGTCGGCTCCGGGATCATGGCCGCTCGCCTGTCGCCGGGCCAGGTGGGGCTCGAACTGCTGGAGAATTCGACGGCGACGGCCCTCGGCCTGGCCGTGCTCATCCTGGTGCTCGCCCCCGTCTCCGGCGCGCACTTCAACCCCGTCGTGACTCTTGTGGACTACGTGCTGGGCCGCCGCTCCGGTATCGGCGCCACGGGGCGCGATGTCATGGTCTACGTCGTGGCGCAGATCGTCGGGGGGATCGGCGGCGCGGTGCTCGCGAACCTGATGTTCGCGCTGCCCGCCGCCACCACCTCGACGCACGCCCGGTCCGGCGGACATCTCTGGCTCGGCGAGGTGGTCGCCACCGCGGGTCTCATCCTGCTGATCTTCGCGCTGGCCCGGACCGGCCGCGGCGGGCACGCCCCGGCAGCGGTCGGTGCGTACATCGGCGCCGCGTACTGGTTCACCTCCTCGACCAGCTTCGCCAATCCGGCCGTGACCATCGCCCGCGCATTCACGAACAGCTTCGCCGGGATCAAGCCGTCCTCAGTGCCCGGATTCGTCCTCGCGCAACTGCTCGGCGCGGGAATCGGTGCCCTGATCGTCGTCGCCCTCTTCCCCGAAGCCAACGCCCCGGCGTCGCCCGCGGCCGCAGCGCGGACCCGTACTCCCGTCGCCACCAGGAGTTCCTCATGACCGACAAGCCCAGTGTGCTGTTCGTGTGCGTGCACAACGCGGGTCGCTCGCAGATGGCCGCCGGGTTCCTCAATCACCTCGGCGCGGGCCGCATCGAGGTGCGTTCGGCCGGCTCCACTCCCGCGGACCGGGTCAACCCCGTCGCGATCGAGGCGATGAAGGAGGTCGGCATCGACATCTCGGCCGAGCAGCCGAAGATCCTCACGCCGGACGCCGTGCGGGAGTCGGATGTGTGCGTGACCATGGGCTGCGGCGACACGTGCCCCTACTTCCCGGGCAAGCGCTACCTCGACTGGGTGCTCGACGACCCGGCCGGCCAGGGCATCGCGGCCGTGCGCCCGATCCGCGACGAGATCGAGCGGCGGGTACGTACCCTGATCGACGAACTGATCCCGGGCGAATCTGCGTAGTTCCACGGATTCAGCGGGCTCGCGCCCTTCCTATGGTTCTGGTGTGCACGAACTGCACACCATCTCGGAGGGGATTACGAGTATGAACACGAAGTACAAGGTCGTGGTCGGCGCCTCGGTGCTGGCGATCACCGGCCTCGCGGCGACGGCTGCGTCCGCGGCGACCACCAGGCCCACCGTCACCACCAACGCCGCCGGCAGCAGCATCGTCGGCAGCTACAACTGGAACAGCGACGGCTTCACCGGCACGCTCGTGATCGACAGCGTGACCAGCGGCGCCGTCGTCGCCACGCTGACCGACTACGGCCTGACCGAGACCCTGAGCGGCTCCTGGGACGGCAACGACAACATCCTCCGCCTCACCCGGCCGAAGGAGCGCGGGTCCGGCGTTCAGCAGTACACGTACGTCCTCGGCGGCTCGCCCAACGAAGCCCTGCCCACGATGTTCGGCGGCTACTTCACCGACACCAACACCGGCAGCTTCGAGTACGGCACGTACCTCGAGGCCGCGCTCTAGGCCGACACGCCCGACCAGCCGGGGTTCGGAATATCCGCGACGAGCAGGGGACGCCGCAGGTAGAGTTCTGATGTGCAATCCAGGGGGGTACCTGGCGAACAGCGGCTCCCAGACAGACGCGTCTTCGGCCGGAGTGTGGAGCTCGCGACCATACGCGAACTGTTGATCGAACCCGATGCGGGCGCGAGGGCGCTCGTGGTCGAGGGCGAGCCGGGGGTCGGGAAGACGGCACTCTGGTCGGCCGGAATCGCGGCCGCGCGCGCGGACGGTTGGACGGTGCTGTCCGCGCGCGGGTCGCCCGGCGAGAACGGGCTTTCGTTCGCCGGCCTGTTGGACCTGATCGATCCGGTACCCGAAGATGTGCTGGCGAGCCTGCCGGAGCCGCAGCGGTCCGCGGTGGACGCGGCCTTGCTTCGGCGGGCTCCGTCGGCGCCGGTCGGGCCGCGTGAAGTCGGCGCGGGAACGCTCAATGTGCTGCGATCGCTGTGCACGCTTCGGCCGGTGCTGTTGGCGGTCGACGATCTGCAGTGGCTGGATGCCGCGACCGTGGACGCTCTCTGGTTCGCGCTGCGCAGACTCACCTCCGCGCCGATCCGCCTGTTGGCCACCCGCCGCACGATCGGCGGCGTCGGCGACATCGGCGGTGCTGGCGGCATCGGCGACGACGGGGCCAGCGCGGAGGCACTCGCCGCGCACGACGAGATTCCGCTGAACGCCGTGCAGCGCCTGCACGTAGGCCCGCTCGATGCGGCGCCGATCGGATCGATGCTGGCCGACCGGCTCGCTCTGAATCTGCCCACGAGCACCGTGGCCGGGATCGCCGCGCGGACGGCGGGAAATCCCTTCTGGGCGCTGGAGATCGGCGCGGAACTCGCGCGCAGCCGTGGCACGGGCTCGGCCTCCGCCAACCCTGAGATGCCGGTGCCGCGCTCCCTCTCAACGCTCGTCACCCGGCGATTGAACGCCTTGGAGTCGGCGGCGCACGAGGTCTTGCGCACGGTCGCGCTGCTCGATCAGCCGTCGATCGCGTTGGCGCGCCGGGCATTGGCGTTGACCGTGCGGGACGTCGACGCGGCCATCGACCGCGCGGTCGGTGCCGGGGTGGTGGCCGTCACCGCCGGGCGGCTTCGGGCGGCCCATCCGCTGCTGGGCGCGGCCGTCGTCGAGGTCATGCCGCCGCTGAGCCGGGCCGCCGCGCACCGAAGGCTCGCGGTCCTGGTCGAGGACCCGGAACAACGTGCCCGGCACATATTGCGCGCCTGGGACGGGGAGGGCGATGCGAAGGTCTCCGCGGCGCTGGAGGCCGGTTCGCACGCGGCGGGAGTGCGCGGTGCGGTGCGAGCGGCGGCGGAGTTGGCCGAGCGTGCGGCGGACTGCACTCCCGCGGCCGACGTCGAGAGCCGTTGCCGCCGGCTGCGCATCGCCGCCGAGCAGAATCTGCGTGCCGCCGACTACGAGCGCGCACGCCGAAACGCCGACCTGGCCTGGAGATCCGACGCACCGGGACGTCGCCACGCGCTGCCGGTGCTGGTCGAGGCCACGTGGTGGACGCAGAGCCCTGAGGCGGCAGAACGCCTGGTGGCGCCGCTTGTCGCCGATCCGGCGCTGGATCCGCACACCAGGGCCGTCGTCCTGGCGCTGGCCGCGGATGTCGGCGACGGACTCGGCACCCCGCGCGCGGTCCTGGCGAATCGCTCACTCGAGTTGTTCGACAGGGTCGGTGCCGACGCGGACGGCGCGGCGTTGTGCACGGCGCTGATCTACCTGGCGTTCGCGCGGCTGGAATCGGCGGAGGGCATCGCGTTCGACGTGCTGCGCCGCATCGAGGAGCTGCAACGCGACCTGCCATATGTCGTATCCAGCAATCGTGCCGAGACCGTCCTGGCCTGCTGGTATAAGGATGTGGACGATCTCGGCCGATCCCGCGCGGCGCTGCGCGCGTCGATCGGCGGCGTCCGGGATCGCGGCGAGGATTCGATGCTGCCCTCGCTCTACGGCCACCTCGCACTCACCGAGATCTGGTCCGGTCAGCTCTCCGCGGCGCGCGAGGCGCTCGACGTGGGCGTGCCGCTACTGCCGGAGGGCACCACCACGCCGGTCGCGCTGAGCGCTGCCGAAGCCCTGCTCACCCTGCTCAACGGGGACGTCGCCACAACGCGGCCGGTGATCGAGAAGTGGCCGGCCGGCGGCCCCGTGATCACGAATATCAAAGGTCTGGCAGCGCTGCTCGACGGCGACGACGAGGCGGCCGCCGACCTGCTCGGTCCGGCCTATGCCAAGGCGCGCGACTCGGGCGTGCGCGAACCGGGCCGTCGCGGTCGGCTCGAAGGCAATCTCGGCCAGGCGCTGATGAGTCTCGGCCGGCTGGACGAGGCGAGAGCCGTTGCCGACGAGCTGCTGGAGATCGGCGGGGAGGCGGGCCGGCCGACGCTCGTCGGCATCGGGCGACGCGTCGAAGGCCTGGCCCTGGCCGCCGCCGGTGACCTGGACGCGGCCGGCGTCTCGCTCGAGGCCGCCGTCGCCGCGCACCGGACAAGCCCGTTCCGCGTGGAACTGGGCCGCAGTCTCCTTGCCCTGGGCCAGATCCAGCGCCGCCGAAAGGCCAGGACCGAGGCCCGCCGCGCACTGGACGAGGCCCTGAACTGCTTCGAGACCATCGGCGCCGTACCCTTCATCGATCTCGTGCGGGCCGAACTCGGCAAGGGGCGACGCGGCGGCGACGGCAGCGGCGCCGCCGCACTCACCCCCACCGAACGCCAGGTGGCCGACCTCGTCTCGGCCGGGCAGACCAACCGCGAGGTCGCCGCTCGCCTTTTCGTCAGCGTACGCACGGTCGAAACGCACCTCGCGTCGATCTACCGCAAGCTGGCAATACGTTCCCGAAGCGAGCTCGCCGCGCGGTGGACGCGCTGACCGCAGGTTTGACGGTGTCTGTTCCTCGGGCCGTCTAACGCATAATCTCTGCACGCTGCATCGGCCGGGAGCCCTCACCCATTGGGCTCCCGGTAGGCGGCGGCATTCAACAAGCCGGATTCAGCAAGTCACATTCAACAAGCGGTCAGCCCGGCCAACGCCTTCGCGACCGCCTCCCCCGGCCACCGCTTCGCGGCCTTATCGCCCCCACCCAGCTCACGATGGAACTCCAGCGTCAGCACGCCGAGCGGCGCATACCGGTCAACCAGCGCCGCGTCACGCGTCGTCATCCCCGACCTGTCGACGTCCCCTGCGATCCACGCGCGCAGGAACTCAAGGTTCTGATTATCGCCCCGCACCTTGTCGATCGACTTGACTGCCAGACCCGCGTAGACGTACGCGGAGTCGTAGTCCCGGTGCGCGTCGAGGAACCCGCGCTCGGCCGCCGACAGCGAGAAGTCATCGCATGTCGCGAGCCCGAAGTCGGTGAAGTAGACCTGATCCCCGTCCGTCAGGACGTTGTGGAAATGCGCATCGAAGTGCGCGAATCCAAGAAGGCCGGCAGCCCGAAGACGTTCCTGGTCGCCATCCAGTTCGCCGGCAGCATCTCGACGTCCGTCAGCGGAATCCGCTTCGCGAACACCCTGACCCCCGCGACCTCCACCTCAACCGTCGCCCCGCCGATCCCCGCCCCCATCCCCCGCCCACCCGCGAGCAGCCCGCCCGACTCCTCGTCGGACAAGTCACCAAGCGCGCGAAAAACGCTCGTCGGGAAGTCGCCGTGACATCTACGATCGCGACGTGAGCGGAGATCTCGACGGCGGCCGGATGACGGCCGGAGTCAAGCAGCTACTGGCCGAGGTCCTGCCGGATCGTCGTATCGCGGACATCGGCGAAGTACACGGGGGCAGGATCTCGGACGTATTCGGCGTGCGGTTCGTCGACGGCTCGGAGCCGGCGATCGTCAAGGTGTACCCGTCGGAGGAACGGTGGAAGCGGGCCAAGGAACTCGACATCTACGAGCTCCTCGACCGGCACGGCGTGGCACCGATTCCAGAGATCTGGCACTCCGAGGCGGCCTCGGTGCATCTGGATGCCCGTCCGTGCACCGTCATGACGATGATGGAAGGGGTGCCGCTCTCAACGGTCGCCGGGGCGATGGCGGAGCACGAACTGTTCGACGTCTACCGCCAAATGGGCGAGCTACTCGCCTCGGTGCACGCGATCAGCATGGACGCGTTCGGCTACATCACGACGGAGATCCTCGATCCGGCAACGACGAATGCCGAGTACATCCTGGGATCTGTCGAGCGGCACCTGGAACAGTACGCGACACGTGGCGGCTCCCAGTCGCTCTGGTCGGCACTGGGCCGACACTTCGCCGACCATGCCTCCTTGTTCGATCTCTGCAAGCGGCCCGCCCTGTGCCATAACGATTTCCATGAGAACAACGTCCTCGTGACGCGGCGCGACGGCAGCCGATGGAGCATCAGCGGGCTGATCGACATGGAGACCGCGATCGCCGCGGACCCCGTGTCGGACGTCGCCAAGACCGACTGGTTCGCCATCCGCGGCTCACGGACGAAGGTCGACGGACTGATCGCCGGTTTGGGCGGCGAATCAGCGCTGGGCCCGTCCCTACCGGAGCGCCTCGCGCTGTATCGGCAGTACCACGAGCTCGAGATGTGGGGATTCTTCGACCACATCGGCTCGGCGAGCGAGCGTGACGAAATGACCGCCGAGCTGCGCAAAGCAGTCACGCGCGGCGGAATCCGCCTTGCTCGTCCTTCGTCAGCGCGAAGGTCACGGTGACGGACGCGGGGGTGATCGGGCCGAAGATGTGCGGGAAGGGGTCGGGGGCGCCGGGGACGGGTTCGTACTTCACGTCGACGCCGCTGGGAAGCTTGGCCGGGTCGATGACGAGGACGATGAGGTTCGCGGGGTCCTCGTCGGCGTAGACGAGGTCGGCGGTCGGCAGGAGCTGGTGGAGGTCGCTGGCGTGGATGAAGCCTTGGTCGTCCAGGGAGCGGCCGCGTGTGGAGGTGCGGTATTCGCCCTCGGCTTGGGCGCGCTGCCAGTCGGCGGCTTGGGCGATGTGGTAGATCGGCATCGGCAACTTAGAGGACCTTTTCGAACCAGTGGTTGGCGTACGTCTCTTCGTTGAAGCGGTCGACCTCACGGTAGCCCGCGGCGCGGTACATGGCGATCGCCTCTGTCAGAACCCTGTTGGTATCGAGACGCAGCACGCTGACGCCGTGGCTCGCCGCCTGTGTCTCGAGTTCCGCGAGTAGTCTGCGGCCGAGGCCCAGGCCGCGTGCGCTGCGGTCCACCCACATGCGCTTGATGTGGGCGGTGGCGTCGGGGCCGAACTTGAGGGCGCCGCAGCCGACGGGGGCGCCGTGCAGGGTGGCGACGAGCAGCAGGCCCGCGGGCATCGTCAGCTCGGGGTCGCTGGCGGAGATGCCGAGGGCCGGGTCGTAACCGCTGTCGAAGCGTGTCGCCAACTCCTCGAAGTACGTGGTGAGGCAGTGGCGCGCGACCGGGAGGCGCGGGTCGGTGACGGCGATCTCGACCTGGGACGCCGTCAGCAGGCGCTCCACGTCTGCCATCGCGGTCACGAGGCGCTCGCGCTGCTTTTCGTTGAGCGGCGCGAGGATCTCCGCGGCGAGCTCGTCGGAGGCCTGGTTCAGGTATTTGTGCTCGGCCATGCCGGTCGCGGTGAGCCGGGCGAACCGGACTCGGCCGTCGCTGCTCTCGTCCGTGACGACCTCGACGAGGCCGTCGGATTCCAGGGCGCGCAGCAGCCGGCTCAGATAGCCGGAGTCGAGATCGAGGTCGGATCGCAGGGCGCGTACTTCACAGCCGCCGGGGCCGGCCTCGCCGATCTCCCAGAGCACGCGGGCCTGGCCGAGCGGGCGCTTTCGCGACAGGAAGGCGTCGTTCAGCGCGCCGGCGCGCTGGGTGACGGTGCGGTTGAAGCGGCGCACGCTGGCGACGAACGTCTGCTGCATTCTCTGACTTTAGTCAGAGATTCGCACCGTGGTCAACGGTCGTTCGGCGCCGCTGCGGCGGGCCAGCTCGTCCTCGGTGCGGGTGGCCGTCCAGGCGGAGAGGGCCAGCAGCATCTGGAAGGTGAGATTGAGCCAGACGAGGATCGCGATCGGGACGCCGAACGCGCCGTAGAGGGACTTCGAGGCCACCCGCGTGACGTACGAGGTGAGCAGGCCCTTCGTCACCTCGAAGACCAGGCCCGCGACGAACGCCGTACGCAGCAGGATCCAGCGCGGCATGTACAGCCGCGGGATGCCGGAGAGCAGGTACGCGAACATCGCGGTCTGCGCGATCACGCTGATCACGACGCCGAGCGCCTGCAGCGCGAGCTTGGCGCCGGTGGAGTCCTCGACGTTTATCCACTTCAGCACGGTCTCGGCGAAGCCGGTCGTCAGGCTCGAGGCCGCGAACACGATCGCGAGGGTGATCGCGAGGCCCGCGAGCGAGACCAGGTCCAAGACCTTCCTGACCCAGTAGTTGCCGGGCATGTCGTCCACGCCCCAGATCATCCGCATGCTGCCGCGGGCCGTGTTCACCCAGCTCAGGGCCGACCAGAGGAGAATCACACCGCTGATCACGCCGACCGTGGCCGCGTTCGCGACGACGCCGTTCAGGGAGAACTCGTCCCCGAGCCCCGGCAACTGCTTGGCGATGTAGTTGTTGACCTTCGCCACGCCGCTGTCGCCGAGGAAGACCGTGGCGATCGCGAGCGCGAGGACGAGCGCGGGGAAGATCGACAGGAACGCGGAGTACGTCATCGCCGCGGCGAGCCTGGCGCCGCGCTGTACGCCGTACCGGTGATATGAGCGGTAGACGCGGGTGCGCTCGACGCGCTCGGAAATCCTCAGATAACGCTCGACGAGCACGCGCGGAATCGACAGCTGCACCCTTCGAGCTTATAGACCGCGGCGGCGCACCAGGTGAATACGGAGTGTCGTCAGTCCCCCGGGTCCTCGAACGCGAACTCGCGCAGCACACGCCAGTTGCCCTCCGGGCACTGCTCGTACAGCTTGAGCCGATCGAGGTCGAACTCCGCCTGATAATCCGCCAGATCCCGCATCGCGAGCTCGAGGCTCGGCTCGTCGAGATCGTGCGCCACGGTCACGTGCGGGTGGTACGGGAACTGCAACTCCCGCTCCAGCACACCGTCGCGCACCTTGGCCTCCAGGGCCTCGCACTCCGCGAGGCCGCGGGATATCTGCACGAACACGACCGGGGAGACGGGCAGGAAGGTGCCGGTGCCGGCGAGGAGCATCCGGAAGGGAGACGTCGCGCCCGCCACCTTCCCCAGGTGCTCCTCGATCTCCGGGAGCACCTCGTCGTCCACCTCGGTCGGCGGCAGCAGCGTCACGTGCGTGGGCACGAACTCGGCCTGGTCGTCGCCGTAGGAGGCCCGCCGGTCCCGTAGCTCGGACCCGTAAGGCTCCGGAATGTCCAGCAATATCCCGATGGTCGTCACCGCGGTACGAAGCCGATCCGCTCGTAGACCTCGGCCAGGGTCACGGCCGCGACGGCCCGCGCCTTGTCCGCGCCCTCGGCGAGGATGGCGTCCAGCTTGCCCTCGTCCGCGAGGAACTGCTCGGTGCGCTCCTTGAACGGGGTGAAGGTGTCGGTGACCAGCTCGGCGAGGTCCTTCTTCAGGTCGCCGTAGCCCTTGCCGACGTACTCCTGCTCGAGCTCGGGGATCGTCCGGTCGCCGAGGGCCGCGTAGATGCGCAGCAGGTTGGACACACCGGGCTTGACCTGCTCGTCGAAGCGGATCTCCCGCTCGGTGTCGGTCACCGCCGACCTCAGCTTCTTGGCGTTGACCTTCGGGTCGGCCAACAGTTCGATCAGCCCGGCCGGGGACTCGGCCGACTTGGACATCTTCGCGGTCGGATCCTGAAGATCCATGATCTTCGCCGTGTCCTTGACGATGTACGGCTCCGGCACGGTGAACGTCTTGCCATAGCGCGTATTGAAGCGCTGCGCGAGGTCGCGGCTGAGCTCGAGGTGCTGCCGCTGGTCCTCGCCGACCGGCACGTAGTTCGCCTGGTACAGCAGGATGTCGGCGACCTGCAGGATCGGGTAGGTGAACAGGCCCACGCTCGCCGTGCCGGAGCCCTGCTTGGCGGACTTGTCCTTGAACTGGGTCATCCGGGAGGCCTCGCCGAAGCCGGTGAGGCAGCTCATCACCCAGGCGAGCTGCGCGTGCTCGGGCACGTGGCTCTGCACGAACAGGGCGCAGCGCTGCGGGTCGAGCCCGGCGGCCAGCAGCTGCGCGGCGGCCACCCGGGTGCGCCGGCGCAGCGTCGCCGGGTCCTGCTCGACCGTGATCGCGTGCAGGTCGACGACCATGTAGAACGCGTCGTAGTCGTCCTGCATGGCCACCCAGTTCCGGACCGCCCCCAGGTAGTTCCCGAGGGTGAACGAGTCGGCGGTGGGCTGGATCCCGCTGAGCACGCGCGGACGAGTGCGCGCCGGCTCCGAGGTGGTGAGGTCCGTGGACATGGCAGTACCTTAGCTTTCGCAGATCCGCTGGCGCGACTGGCTGCGGAAAGGCGGGTGTCGGCCGCCGACGCAGTGATTTTAGCCTTCGCGGATCCGCTGGCGCGACTGGCTGCGGAAGGCGCGGGTCGGCCTCCGACGCTATTGTACGGTCGGCTTTCGTAAGTGGTGCTCGGCTAGTGGTCGGCTATCACCGGCGGCTGGGGTGCTGGGGCCGGGGCCGCCGCGGTGGCCTGCGGGGGCTGCGCCTCCGGCGCGGGCTTGTCTCCGACCTGCTCGATCCGGACCCGGGAGACGCGGCGGCCGTCCATCGAGTGCACGGTCAGCCGCAGGCCGTCCCAGCCGACCTCGTCGCCGACCTCCGGCAGCCGGCCGAGCTGCGCTATCAGGAAGCCGGCGAGCGTCTCGTACGGGCCCTCGGGCAGCCCGACGCCGATCACCTCGGCCGCGTCCTCCAGGTTGACGAGACCGGACAGGTCCAGGCCGCCGCCGCGCAGCCGGATCACGTCGGAGCGGGCGCTGTCGTACTCGTCGCGGATGTCGCCGATGACCTCCTCGACCAGGTCCTCCAGCGTGACGATGCCCGCGGTGCCGCCGTACTCGTCGACCACGATCGCCAGGTGGAACGAGTCGCGGCGCATCTCGGACAGGGCGTCGAGCACGTGCTTGGTGCCCGGCAGGAACAGTGCGGGCCTGGTCAGCTCGGCGACCTGGCCGGCGCGCTGGGCGGCGTCCGGGCTGAGCAGGTCGCGCACGTGCACGAAGCCGACGACGTTGTCCGCGCTCTCGTCGATGACCGGGTACCGCGAGTGCGGGTAGCGGGCTATCTCGGCGGCGGCCTCGGGGACCGGCGTGGACGCGTCCAGGAAGACGACCTCGGTACGCGGCACGAGCACCTCGCGCAGCTGCCGGTCGCCCGCGCCGAAGACCTCGTCGATCAGCCTGCGCTCGTCCTTGCTCAGCGAGGTGTTGTCGGCCACCATGCGGCGCAGTTCGGACTCGCTGACCTGCTCGCGCGCGGCGGAGGGGTCGCCGCCGAACAGCCGTACGACCACGTCCGTGCACGCCGAGAGCAGCCAGATCACCGGGCGGCAGAGCGTTGACATGCCGTTCACGAAGGGGCCGACGGCGCGGGCGGTGGCCTCGATCCGCTGCATGGCCAGCCGCTTGGGCGCGAGCTCGCCGATCACCAGCGTGACGAAGGAGATCACCATGGTCACCCCGACCAGGCCGACGAAGCCGGCCAGGCCGGAGCCGAGGCCGGTGGTCTGCAGGGCCCGCTTGGCGTCCTCGGACAGCGTGGTCGCGCCGTACGCCGAGGAGAGCAGGGCGGTCAGCGTCACGCCGATCTGCACGGTGGCCAGGAAGCGGTTCGGGTCGCGCACCAGGCGCGCGACGACGGCGCCGCGGCGGCCGGACTCGGCGAGCTCCTGGACCTGGGCTTCGCGCAGCGAGACCAGTGCGATCTCCGAGGCGACGAAGAGCGCCTCGATCATGATCAGGGCGAGGACGACAAGGCAGGAGATCAGTGTCGCGTTCACCGGCTCTTCTCCCCGGCTATCGGGAGCGAGCCGCCGGGTCTATTGCACTCCGACGGAGGCGATGGGGCCATGGGTCCAGTCTACGGTGCTCGGGCCTGCTGTTGAGTGGCCCGAGCACCGCGTTCACCCTGGAGTTGTCCGCCGCCGGCTGGTCAGCTCACGTAGGACTGGGTCAGGTTCGCGCTGGAGGACGAGATCGAGCAGATGAAGTAGCTCTGCTCGGCGAACGTCGAGGCGTCCTGCGGATAGTAGATCTGCCCCTGCAGCGAGGACGGCGCGGACGAGGAGACCGCGGACGTCGCGGAATTCGCGTTGCACGCGGTCTGGCCCTCGCTCTGCAGCGTGCTC
This sequence comes from Actinospica sp., assembly GCF_035552695.1. Lineage (NCBI taxonomy): Bacteria > Bacillati > Actinomycetota > Actinomycetes > Catenulisporales > Actinospicaceae > Actinospica > Actinospica sp. Next base: position 53,013 of record NZ_DASZKT010000043.1, on the reverse strand, counting down.
GCGCCCGGGAAGGTGGACTCGGAGATCGACGGCTCCGCGTACACCTGCGAGTCGTGCGCCTGCGTGCACGGGATCGCCTTGACCGACGAGATGCCCCCGGTGCCGGTCGGCGCGTCGAAGCAGTCGCCGACGTGCAGGTCGGTGGCGGCCAGGTTCCCGGACTGGCTGACCTGGCCGGTGGAGTTGCGCTGCGCCGGGTCGGCGGTGGCGAAGTGGTACACCGCGATGCCGCCCGCGACCACCAGGCCTATCGCGACGCGGCCGAACACGGTGCCGAAGAGCACCGCGAAGAAGCCCGCGGCGCCGCGGCCGCGCTGCTTGGCGGGCTGGCCGGGCTGCATCGGGACGCCGCCGTACGGCTGCTGGTACTGGTTGCCGGCGGCGTAGGGGTTGCCCGCCGCGTACGGGTTCGCGTTCGGGTCCGGGTAGGCCTGCTGCGCCGGCTGGGTGCCCGGCTGCCCCCAGGCGGGCGCGTCCTGCGGCTGCTGGCCGTACTGCGGCGCCTGGCCGTACTGCGGCTGCTGCGGCTGCTGCGGTTGCTGTGGTTGCTGTGGTTGCTGCGGTTGCTGCGGCGCGGGCGCGCCGAACTGCGGCGGCTGACCGTACTGCTGCTGCCCCGGATTCTGGTCGTACGGATTCGACATGAGAGTGCTGCTCCCCCGATGAGTATTCGTTGTCTACGAACGCGGACCGCGCCAGACAAACGCATACCTGCGCACCAGGGCAAGCGGCGTTATCGAACCGAAAGACGGCGCGGCCCGCCTGGCTCCGAAGAACTTCGGAGAGGCGGGCCGCGCCGAGGTTCTGTCGAACCGTCAGATCAGGCCGAGCTTGACGACCTCGTCGCGCTCGGAGGCGAGCTCGGCGACCGAGGCGTCGATGCGGCCGCGGGAGAACTCGTTGATCTCCAGGCCCTGGACGATCTCGAAGTCGCCGTTCTTCGTGGTCACCGGGAACGAGGAGACCAGGCCCTCCGGGACGCCGTACGAGCCGTCCGAGACGATGCCCATCGAGGTCCAGTCGCCCTCGGCGGTGCCCTGGAACCAGGTGCGCACGTGGTCGAGCGCGGCGGAGGCGGCGCTGGCCGCGGAGGACAGGCCGCGGGCCTCGATGATCGCGGCGCCGCGCTTGGCGACGGTCGGGATGAAGTCGCCCTCCAGCCAGGCCTGGTCGTCGATGATCTCGGCCGCGTTCTTGCCGTTGACCTTGGCGTTGAACAGGTCCGGGTACTGCGTCGCCGAGTGGTTGCCCCAGATCGTCAGATTGCTGATCTCGCCGACGGCCGCGCCGGTCTTCTTGGCCACCTGCGCGATGGCGCGGTTGTGGTCGAGGCGGGTCATCGCGGTGAACCGGCTCTTCGGCACGTCGGGGGCGTTGCTCACGGCGATCAGCGCGTTGGTGTTCGCCGGGTTGCCCACGACCAGGACCCGGATGTCGTCGGCCGCGTGGTCGTTGATGGCCTTGCCCTGCGGCTTGAAGATGCCGCCGTTGGCGGAGAGCAGCTCGCCGCGCTCCATGCCGGCCTTCCGCGGCATCGCGCCGACCAGCAGCGCCACGTTGGTGCCGTCGAACGCGGTCTTCAGGTCGTCGGTGATCTCGATGCCGCGCAGCAGCGGGAAGGCGCAGTCGTCGAGCTCCATCGCGGTGCCCTCGGCGGCCTTGAGCGCCGGGGTGATCTCGAGCAGGCGCAGGCTGACCGGGACGTCCGGCCCGAGCAGGTGGCCGGACGCGATGCGGAACAGCAGCGAGTAACCGATCTGGCCGGCCGCGCCGGTCACCGTGACGTTGACGGGGGTGCGAGTCATGTCGTGACGCCTTCTTCTGCTTCGAAGTCTGGGGGCTTTGGCGGGGTTTCCCGCCGGTAACGTTACTCCGCCGCGACCCCGGGTTCGTGCCGGGCCGGCTGTGAGACTGGTGACAGCGGGAATGGTGGTGGTCGCACCCTGCCCGCACCCGCCCACGTACGGATAGCATCACGGCTCAGGATGACTTCAGGATTTCCCACACTGGAGGTCGCGTGCGCTTCGCGCTGCTCGGTCCGCTTTCGGCACACGGCGAGTCCGGCCCGATCCCGGTGGCCGGCCGGCTGCGGCGCACGCTGCTCGCGGCGCTGCTGCTGGAGGCGGGCACGCCGGTGTCCACGGACCGGCTCGCGGAGCTGCTGTGGGGGACGGAGGCGCTGGACGCGTCTTCGATGACGCCGTTGCACGTTCAGGTGATGCGGCTGCGGCACGCGCTCGGCGATGAGGACCGGGTGCGCGCGGTGCCGCCCGGCTACCTGATCCACGTGCGGCCGGGGGAACTGGACCTGCACGTCTTCGCCGCGGAGTACGCGGCCGGCCGCCAGAAGCTGGGCGAGCAGGCGTGGGCGGAGGCTGCCCGGCGATTCCGCGCGGCGCTCGAGCTCTGGCAGGGCCGGCCGCTGGCGGACATCCCCGCGCTCGCCGACGACGCGCGGGTGCGCGAGCTGGAGGAGACGTACGCCCAGGCGCTGCAGGGGCGGATCGAGGCGGACCTGAACCTCGGCCGTCACCACGAGCTGCTCGACGAGCTCGGTGCGCTGGCCGCGGAGCACCCCAGGCGCGAGGCGTTTCGCAGCCAGCTGATGCTCGCGCTGCACCGCGCGGGACGCCCCGACGACGCGACCGCCGGGTACGACGCGTACCGGGCGGCACTGCTCGACGAGCTGGGCCTCGAACCGAGCGCGGAGCTGCGCGAGCTGCGTGACGCGATCGTGCGCCGGGACCCCGCTCTCGTGCTGCCGCAGAACCCGAACGCGCCGCATCAGCTGCCCGCGGACACTCGCACGTTCACCGGCCGGGTCGCGGAGCTGGCCGAACTGGCGCAGGCCGCGGGCGGCGCCGCGCGGGCGCTGGTGATCACGGCGCTGGACGGATTGGGCGGGATCGGCAAGACGGCGCTGGCCGTGCACGCGGCGCATCGGGTGGCCGACCGCTTCCCGGACGGAGCGCTGTTCATCGACCTGCGCGGGCACGCGCCGGACGTCGATCCGATGTCCAGCGCGGAGGCGCTGGCCTACCTGCTGCGCTCGCTCGGCGTTCCCGCGCAGGCGATCCCGCCCGGGGTGCCGGAGCGCGCCGAGCTCTACCGGTCCCGGCTGGCCGACAGCAGAACACTGATCGTGCTGGACAACGCCGCCGACGGCGCGCAGGTCGAGCCGCTGCTGCCGGGCGCGCCCGGCTGCCTGGTGCTGATCACCAGCCGCGGCCGGCTGGCCGATCTCGCGGGCGCGCGGGCGCTGACCGTGGACATCCTCGGCGAGGCGGAGGCCGTGGCGCTGCTCATCCGGGTCGCCGCCCCGGAACGTGAGCTGGCCGACTCCCCGGCGCTGCGCGAGCTGGCCGAGCTGTGCGGATACGTTCCGCTGGCGCTGCGGATCGTCGGCGCGCGGCTGCGGCACGGCGGCGTGCTGACGGTCGGGGACCTGCTCGCCGAACTGCGCGACGAGAACGTGCGGCTGGACCGGCTGACCGACGGCGAGCGCGACCTGACCTCGGTCTTCGAGTCCTCCTTCGTGCACCTGCCGGAGCCTGAGCAGCGGGCGATGCGGCTGCTTGGCGTGCTGCCTGGACCGGACATCGACGGGTACGCGGCGGCGAACCTGCTCGGCACGGACCCCGAGACGGCCGTCCGGCTGCTGGACTCGCTGCTCGATCGCAGCCTGCTGATCCAGCACGCCGAGGGCCGGTACGGCCTGCACGACCTGGTCCGCGCGTATGCCAGGACGCTGATCGACGCCGAGGGCGCGGAGGCGAACGGGGCGCGGGACCGGCTGTACGCGTACTACGAGCACACGGCGTGGGCCGCGTCGGTGCTGTTCCCCAGCGCGATCCGCTGGCATCCGCGGACCGAGCAGCCCGGCCCGGTACCCGGCCTGGTCGACCTGCCCGCCGCCAAGGTCTGGCTGCGCCGCGAGCGGGAGTGCCTGTTCGCCGCCCTCGAACACCCGGCCGCCTCGCCGGCCCGTCGGGTCGATCTCACCTCCGCCCTCGGCGTGCTGCTGCATCACGACGGCCCGTGGCCGCAGGCCGCGCGGCTGCACGAAGCGGCCGCCGAGACCGCCCGGGAGCTCGGCGACCGGCTCGCGCAGGCCGATGCGCTGCGCAACCTAGCGCAGATCATCGTGTGGTCGGAGCCGGCCGGAAGCGATCGGCCGAAGCTCGTGCTCGAACAGGCCACCGAGCTGTACCGGGCCGCGGGAAACCGGATGGGCGAGGCCGACACGCTGCGCCGGCTCGGGCAGGTGCTGCGGCAGCGCGACGAGTACGCGGTGGCCCGGCCGATCCAGACCCAGGCGCTGGAGCTGTTCCGCGAGCTCGGCGACCGGCACGGAGAGGCGCTGACCATGCAGTCGCTGGCCCAGCTCGAGCATTCGCTGTTCCACTTCGACGAGGCGCGGGGCTACGCGCGTGCGGCCGGAGCGATCTACCGGGAGCTCGGCCACGACCAGGCGGAGGCCTCCACCTGGACCATCCTCGGCTACCTCGAGTACGAACTCGGCGAACTGACCGAGGCCTTGGAGACCTTCACCCGGCTGCTCGCCGCGTCGCGTGAGCACGGCCAGGCCCAGCTGGCGGCGGCGGCGCTCGGCGCGCTCGGCCACCTGCACTCCCTGCGGGGCGAACACGAGCAGGCGTACGCCGAGCTGACGGAGTCGATCGCCGTCTACGACAGCCTCGGTTACGGCTTCGGAACGGCCTTCTCGCTCACCTGGCTCGGCCAGGACCGCGTGCGCGCCGGCGAGCCGGCCGAGGGAATCCGCATCCTGGAGCGCTCCAGGAGCATCGAGCTGACCGGCTCCGAGGCGGCCAACACCTACCACGCGGTGCGCGAACTCGGTTGGGCGCTGCACCTGTCCGGCGATCCCGAGGGCCGGCGGCTGGTCGAGCAGGCGCTGGAGCACTGCCGGGACGTGCAGCCGGACGTCTCCGCCGAGACCGACTGCCTGGTCTACCTGGCCCGGATCGCCGAGGACGAGGGCGATCCGGCGGCCGCGCTCAAGATTTTCGACGAGGTGGTGTCGCGGGCGCGCAACTGGCGGCGCGGCTTCTCGCTGGCCTACGCGCTGGACGGCGTGGCGCGCTGCCACGAAATGCTCGGCGAGCCCGCGGCGGCGCGTGAGCCGCTGGACGAGGCGGTGCGGCTGTACCGGCGGATGCGGCTCGCGGAGCTGGCCGAGGCGGAGGAGCGGCTCGCCGCGCTGGAGAACTGAAGGAGGCGAGCCCCATGCGATACACCCTGCTCGGATCGCTGTCGGTGGCCGATGCCGCGGGCCCGGTCGTGCTCCGCGGCGCGCAGCGGCGGACGCTGCTCGCCGTGCTGCTGCTGCACGCCGGCGAACCCGTCTCGGCGGAGGCGCTCATCGACCTGCTCTGGGGCGAGGGCTCCGGACAGGGCGCCGTGATGGCGCTGTACAACCAGATCAAGCGGCTCCGGCAGGTCTTCGGCGACGAGAACCTGATCCGCGCGGTGCCGCCCGGGTACTCGATCCGGGTCGAGCCCGGCGAGCTCGACCTGCACGTGTTCGCCGAGGAGTGCGCGGCCGGCCGCCGGAAGCTCGCGGACCGGAAGTGGTCCGACGCGGCCCGGCACTACGGCACTGCGCTCGGGCTCTGGCGCGGCCGGCCGCTGGCCGACATCCCGGCGCTCACCGGAATCCCGCGGGTCCGCGAATTGGAGGAGGCTCGAGTCCAGGCGCTGCAGGGGCGGATCGAGGCGGAGCTCCAACTCGGCCGTCACCACGAGCTGATCGGCGAGTTGCGTGAGCTCATCGTGGAGCATCCGCGGCATGAGGCGTTTCGCAGCCAGCTGATGCTCGCGCTCTACCGTTCCGGGCAGGCGGAGGATGCCGCGGCCGAGTACGACGCGTATCAGGAGTCACTGCTCGACGACCTCGGCCTCGAGCCGAGTGCGGCCCTGCGTGAGCTGCGTGTCGCGATCGTCCGCCGAGACCCCGCGCTCTCGTTGCCGCCGAATCCGAACGCCCCGCGCCAACTGCCGACCAGCACGCGCGCGTTCACCGGTCGGGAGGCGGAGCTGGCCGAACTGATCGCCGCTGCGGGGCGCGCCTCGGGTGCCGTCGTCATCTCGGCGCTGGACGGCATGGGCGGGATCGGCAAGACCGCGCTGGCCGTGCACGCCGCGCACCACGTGGCCGACCGCTTTCCGGACGGGCAGCTGTTCATCGACCTGCGCGGGCACGCAGCGCACGAAGCCGACCCGGTGGACCCCGGGCAGGCGCTCGCCTATCTGCTGCGCGCGCTCGGCACGCCGGCGCAGCGGATTCCGGACGGCGTGGCCGAGCGCGCCGAGCTGTACCGGACGACGCTCGCCGACAGCAGAACCCTGATCGTGCTGGACAACGCGGCGGACGGCGAGCAGGTGCGTCCGCTGCTTCCCGGAACCCGCGGCTGCCTCGTGCTGATCACCAGCCGCGGCCGGCTGGCCGGGCTGACCGACGCACACTCGCTCACCCTCGACATCCTCGGCGCCGACGAGGCCGTCGCCCTGCTCGTCAGGGCCGCCGGACGCGAGCGCACGCTCGACGCCTCGCCGGAGGTCCGCGAGCTGGCCGCGCTCTGCGGGTTCGTGCCGCTGGCCTTGCGGATCGTCGCGGCCCGGCTGCGGCACAGCAGTGCTCTGCGCGTCGAGGACCTGCTCGCCGAGCTGCGCGACGAGGACGTGCGCCTGGGCCACCTGACCGACGGCGAGCGCGACCTGACCTCGGTCTTCGAGTCCTCCTACGCGCACCTGCCGAAGCCGGAGCAGCGGACGCTGCGGCTGCTCGGTGTGCTGCCCGGCCCGGAGATCGACGCGTACGCGGCGGCGAACCTGCTCGACACGGACACCGAGACGGCCGCACGCCTGCTGGACTCGCTGCTGAATCGCAGCCTGCTGATCCAGCAGGCCGAGGGCCGGTACGGCATGCACGACCTCGTACGCGCATATGCCAGGACACTGATGGACGCCGCGAGCGACGAGGCGGGCGCGGCGCGGAACCGGCTGGCGGACTACTACCGGTACGCGACGTGGACCGCGTCGCGCCACCACGCGACCGCGATCCGCTGGCGGGAAGCGGTCACGAGCTTCGGCCCGAGCCCCGAACTCGACTCCATGGCCCGGGCGATGGCCTGGCTGCGCACGGAGCGGGCCGACCTGCTCGCCGCGGTCGCCGATGCCGCCGTGCCGCCGGAGCGCCGCATCGATCTGGCCCTCGGACTCGCCTCGCTGCTCCAGCTCGACGGCCCCTGGGCGGAAGCGGTGGCGCTGCAGGAGCAGGCGGAACGCGAGGCGGCGGCGCTGGGCGACACGCAGAGCCGAGCCGACGCGCTGCGCAACCTGGCCCAGATCATCACGCTCCTCGCACAGCCGGGGGCGTACGAGCGGTCCAAGATACTGCTCGGCCGGGCGCTTGGGCTCTACCGCGAGGTCGGCAACCGGCCCGGCGAGGCCGACGCGCTGTTCCGCACCGGCCGGGTGCTGACCCACATGCACGAGTTGGACGCGGCGCTGGTCCCCGAGCGGGAGGCCCTCGACGTGTTCCGGGAGATCGGCGACCGGCACGGCGAGGCCCTGGCGCTGCAGTCGATCGCCGACACCGTACGGATGCTCGGGCGCAACGCGGAGGCGGTGGAGGCGTGCCGGGCGACGCTGGCGATCCACCGTGAGCTCGGCAACCGCCAGGCCGAGGCGACCGCGCTGCAGAAGCTCGGCTACGTCCTGCTCGATCTCGGCGAGCACGACGAGGCGCACGAAGCGCTCGTGCGCGCGGTCGAGATCAACCGCGAATTCGACCAGCGGGTGGGCGAGGGCGCCTCGCTGGACGGTCTCGGCATGATCCACACGGTGTGCGGCGAGTACGAACAGGCGGGAGAGGCGCTGAACCGCGCATACCGGCTGTTCGACCAGCTCGACTATCCGCTCGGTCGGGCCGTCATCACCGAGCATCTTGGCCGGCTCCGCGTCGCGGCGGGCGACCCGCTCGCGGGGATCAAGCTGCTCGAGGAGTCGCGGCAGCACTACGCGTCCGTGGAGAGCAGGTACGGCGACGTCGAGGTCGACCGCGAGCTCGGCTGGGCGCGCATCCGGGCCGGCGACCCCGGAGGCAGCGAGCTGATCCTGCGGGCGCTCGACGCGCACCGGGGAACGCTGGACGACCCGCCGGGCGAGGTGGACGCGCTGGTCTACCTGGGTCTTGCCGCCCTCGAAGCGGGCGACGCGCAGGCCGCACTCGCCCGCTTCGATCAGGCGCTGCCGCTCGCACGCCGAATCCGCCGTACCGTCGCCGAGGCCCGGAGCCTGGACGGCGTCGCGCGCTGCCGGGTGCTGCTCGGCGACCCTACGGCCGCGCTGGAGCCGCTGCGCGAGGCGGTCCGGCTCTACCGCTCGATGCGGCTCGCGGAGCTCGGCGAGGCCGAGCAGCGGCTCGCCGCACTCGGCGGCTGAGCGGCGGCCGAGCTCCGGCTGAGGCCCGGCACGACGGCCAGCGGGGATAGGTGCTTAGATCCCGCTCATGCGCTTCAATCTGCTCGGGTCATTGTCAGTGCTCGACGACTCCGACTCGATCACCCTGCGTGGTGCGCGGCGGCGGACGCTGCTGGCCATGCTGCTGCTGCACGCCGGCGAGCCCGTCTCGGCGGAGGCGCTGACCGAGCTGCTGTGGCGCGAGTCCTCCCGGCAGGAGGCCGCGATGCCGCTGTACAACCAGATCACGCGGCTGCGAAAAGCCCTCGGTGACGAGGACCGCATCCGGGCCGTGCCGCCCGGGTACCTGGTCCGGGTCGAGCCGGGCGAACTCGACCTGCACGTCTTCGCCGAGAAGTACACGGCCGGCCGCCGGGCGCTGGCCGCGCGGTCGTGGGCCGAGGCGTCCCGGCGGTTCGGCGAGGCGCTCGGCCTGTGGCGCGGCAGACCGCTCGCGGACATCCCGGCGCTCGCCGACGACCCGCGCGTCCGCGAGCTCGAGGAGACGCACGTCCAGGCGCTGCAGGGCCGGAACGAGGCGGATCTCAATCTCGGCCGTCACCACGAGCTGATCGAGGAGCTGCGCGCGCTGATCCCGGAGCATCCTCGGCACGAGGCGTTTCGCGGCCAGCTGATGCTCGCGCTCCACCGCGCCGGGCAACCGGACGACGCCGCTGCCGAGTACGACGCGTACCAGGAGTCCCTGCGCGAAGAACTGGGCCTGGAGCCGGGCAAGGAACTGCGCGAGTTGCGCGATGCGATCGAGCGCGGCGACCCCGCGCTCGCGCTCCCGTCGAACCCGGACGCCCCTCGCCAGCTCCCGGCGGACACGCGCACGTTCACCGGCCGGGACGCGGAGCTGTCCGAGCTGGTCCGGTCGGCGCGGCAGTCCTCGGGCACGCTGGTCATCTCGGCGCTCGACGGGCTCGGCGGCATCGGCAAGACCGCGCTGGCCGTGCACGCCGCGCACCGCCTCGCCGACCGCTTCCCGGACGGCCAGCTGTTCATCGACCTGCGCGGCCATTCGCCGGGCAGCGAACCCGTCCCCGCCGCGGACGCGCTCGCCTACCTGCTGCGCGCGCTCGGCGTGCCGCCGGGGGCGGTCCCGGCCGAGCCGGCGGAACGCTCGGCGCTCTACCGCGGCCGGCTGGCCGAGAGCAGAACGCTGATCGTGCTGGACAACGCGGCGGACCCCGAGCAGGTCCGCCCGCTGCTGCCGGGCGCTCCGGGCTGCCTCGTGCTGGTCACCAGCCGGAACCGGCTGGCCGGACTCGAGCAGGCCAGGACGATGACCATGGACGTCCTCGGCGAGGCGGCGTCGTTGGCCCTGCTCGGCAAGGTCGCCGGTCCGCGACACCGGCTGACCGACTCCCCCGCCCTGCGCGAGCTGGCCGAGCTGTGCGGCCGCCTCCCGCTCGCCCTGCGCATCGTCGCGGCGCGGCTGCGCCATCAGGACGCTGTGACCGTCGAGGACCTGGTCGCCGAGCTCGGCGACGAGGACCGGCGGCTGGGCGGGCTGACCGACGGGGAGCGCGATCTGCGGTCCGTATTCGACTCCTCGCTCGCGGCCCTGCCCGAGCCGGAGCGCGGCCTGCTGATCCTGCTCGGCCTGGCCGCGGGCCCCGACATCGACGCCTACGGCGCCGCGAACCTGGCGGACCTGGACCTGGCGACGGCCCGGCGCCTGCTGGACGCGCTGGTCGAGCGCAATCTGCTGAACCGCCAGCACACGGACCGCTACGGCCTGCACGACCTGGTGCGAGCCTATGTCCGGACCCTGATGGACCGCGCGGGCGATCAGGCCCGCGCCGCCCGGGAGCGGCTGCTCGGCTACTACCAGCACACCGGGTGGACCGCCGCCCTGCATCAGGCGGCCGGGACCCGCTGGCGGGCCCACCACTTCCCGGAGCCGTCCGGCCCGACCCCCGAACTACTCGATCTGGCGGGTTCGCTGTCCTGGTTCCGGGCGGAGCGGGCGAATCTGCTCGCCGCCGTGTCGGACGTCAGCACCCCGCCGGAGCGCCGGATCGACCTGACGGCGGCGCTGGCGGGCTATCTGCTGCAGGACGGCCCCTGGTCGCAGGCCGTGCAGCTGCACGAGACCGCCGCGCGCACCGCCGAAGAACTGGGCGAGCGGCTCGCGCAGGCCAACTCGCTGTGCAACCTGAGCCAGATGCTCAGGCAGATCGGGCGGAGCGAGTTCGACCGGTCGGCGCAGTCGGCCGAGCAGGCCCTGCGGATCTGCCGGGAGCTCGGGCACCGACCCGGCGAGGCCGACGCCCTGTACCGGCTGGGACAGCTCTCCTACAACCAGGGCAGGCCCGCGGAGACGATGGCGCTGCACGAACTCGCCCTGCCGATCGCGCTGGAGCTGGGCGACCGCTACGCGGAGGCCGAGATCAGACTCGCGCTCGGCCAGTGCCACGACCTGCTGTACCAGAAGGAGGAATCCCGGCTGCAGCACGACATCGCGGCGCGGCTCTACCGGGAACTCGGCCTCCCGCATCTGGAGGCGTTCGTACTCAACTCCCTCGCCCGCGAGGAGATCAACGACGGCGAGATCGCGAGCGCGGCGGAGCACGCAGTGCGCTGCCTGGCCATCAGCCGCGAGTACGGCTATCCCCAGGTCGAGGCGGGTTCCCTCCTCAACCTGGCCAACATCGACAGCATGCGGGGCGAGCACGAACAGGCCCACGCGGGATACCGCGGCGCCCTCGCGATCTACGAGGAGCTCGGTTACGAGACCGGGGTGACCATGGTGATGGCCTTCGCCGGTCCGGCCCGGACCAACGCCGGCGACCTGGACTGCGCGATCGAGTACCTCGAACGCGGCTATGCGGACGTCGAGGCCGAAGGCGCGCACCTGTACACCCAGATGGAGCTCATGCGCGAACTCGGTTTCGCGCGCTATCTGACCGGCGCCGCCGACGAGGGCCTCGCGTTGATGGAGCGGGCGCTGGGGATCTACCGCGGGCAGCTGGACGACCCCCAGGGGCTCGCCGCGACGCTGAACCGCCTGGGCACGGTCGCCCTCGACCAGGACGAACCGGCGGCGGCGCTCGACCGCTTCGGCGAGGCCCTGCAGCTCACCCTGGAGGCGGGCATGCTGATCGACCAGGCCCACGCACTGGACGGGATGGCACGCTGCCGGGAACGGCTCGGAGACCCGGCGGCGGCCGCCGAGAACCTGCGCGCGGCCGTGGACCTGTACCGGCGGATCGGCGCCTTCGAGCTGGCCGAGGCGGAGCGCCGGCTGGCCGCGCCGGACGGCTGAGCCCGGGCCGCGGGCCGGTGCGGCGCCCGGTACGCCGAGCCCCGGGGACTGAGGTATCTTGATGTCGAGAAAATAGCGAAGTCCTCAGCCGAGCGGAGCACCCGGTGACAGATTCCACCATCATCTACACGCACACCGACGAGGCGCCGGCGCTGGCGACGTACTCGTTCCTGCCGATCGTCCAGGCCTACGCCTCGACCGCCGGGATCACCGTGCAGACCCGCGACATCTCGCTCGCCGGGCGCATTCTCGCCCTCTTCCCCGAGTACCTGAACGAAGGCCAGCGGATCGGCGACGCGCTGACCGAGCTCGGCGAGCTGGCCACCACCCCGGGCGCGAACATCATCAAGCTGCCGAACATCTCCGCCTCGGTGCCGCAGCTCAAGGCCGCCGTCGCCGAACTGCGGAGCCAGGGCTACGCGCTGCCGGACTTCCCGGACGAGCCGAAGACCGACGAGGAGCGCGAGATTCGCGCGCGTTACGACAAGGTCAAGGGCAGCGCCGTGAACCCGGTGCTGCGCGAGGGCAACTCGGACCGCCGTGCCCCGGCGTCGGTGAAGAACTACGCGAAGACCCACCCGCACCGCATGGGCGCCTGGTCGGCCGACTCCGAGACCGAAGTCGCCACGATGGGCGAGAACGACTTCCGGTCCACCGAGAAGTCCGCCACGCTGACCGCCGCGGGCAGGCTGCGGATCGAGCACGTCGCCGCCGACGGCGCCGTGACCGTGCTCAAGCAGAGCGTGCCGGTGCTCGAGGGCGAGGTCGTCGACGCCTCCGTCATGCACGTCGCGGCGCTGGAGAGCTTTCTCGCCGAACAGATCGCGCGAGCCAAGAGCGAGGGCGTGCTCTTCTCGGTCCACCTGAAGGCCACCATGATGAAGGTCTCCGACCCGATCATCTTCGGCCACGTGGTGCGCGCCTTCTTCCCGAAGACCTTCGCCGCGTACGGCGCCGACCTCGCCGCCGCGGGCCTGAGCCCGAACGACGGCCTCGGCGGGATCCTGAACGGCCTGGCCGCGCTGGCGAACGGCGCCGACATCAAGGCCTCGTTCGACGCCGAGATCGCCGAGGGACCCGCGCTGGCCATGGTCGACTCCGACCGGGGCATCACGAACCTGCACGTGCCCAGCGACGTGATCGTGGACGCCTCGATGCCCGCGATGATCCGCACCTCGGGACACATGTGGGGCCCGGACGGCAAGGAGGCGGACACCCTCGCCGTGCTGCCGGACAGCAGCTACTCGGGCGTCTACCAGGCCGTCATCGAGGACTGCAAGGCGCACGGCGCCTACGACCCGGCCACGATGGGCTCGGTGCCGAACGTCGGCCTGATGGCGCAGAAGGCCGAGGAGTACGGCAGCCACGACAAGACCTTCGAACTCGCCGCCGCGGGCACCGTGCGCGTGGTGGACGAGTCGGGCGCGACCGTGCTCGAGCAGGCCGTCGGGGCCGGGGACATCTTCCGCATGTGCCAGACCAAGGACCTGCCGATCCGCGACTGGGTGAAGCTGGCCGTCACCCGCGCCCGCGCCACCGGCGACCCGGCGGTGTTCTGGCTGGACGCCACCCGCGCGCACGACGCCGAGCTGATCAAGAAGATCGACGCGTACCTGCCGGAGCACGACACCGCGGGCCTGACCATCAAGGTGCTGTCCCCGGTCGAGGCGACGAAGCTCTCGGTGGAGCGGATCCGCCGCGGCGAGGACACCATCTCGGTCACCGGCAACGTGCTGCGCGACTACCTCACGGACCTGTTCCCGATCCTGGAGCTGGGCACCAGCGCCAAGATGCTCTCCGTCGTGCCGCTGATGAACGGCGGCGGCCTGTTCGAGACCGGCGCCGGCGGCTCCGCGCCGAAGCACGTGCAGCAGCTGGTCAAGGAGAACTACCTGCGCTGGGACAGCCTGGGCGAGTTCCTGGCCCTCGCGGTCAGCTTCGAGCAGTTCGCGACCACCGCGGGCAACGCGCGGGCGCAGGTGCTCGCGGACACCCTGGACCGGGCCACCGCGACCTTCCTGAACGAGGACAAGTCCCCGAGCCGCAAGCTCGGCGGGATCGACAACCGCGGCTCGCACTTCTACCTGGCGCTGTACTGGGCGCAGGAACTGGCCGCGCAGACCGCGGACGCGCGGCTCGCCGAGGCCTTCGCCCCGCTGGCGGCGAGGCTGGCCGAGCAGGAGAAGACGATCGTGGACGAGCTGATCGCGGTCCAGGGCTCCCCGGTCGACCTCGGCGGCTACTACCAGCCCGACCCGGCCAAGGCCGGCGCGGCGATGCGCCCCTCGGCCACCTTCAACCAGGCGCTGGAGCTGCTGACCAAGTAGCCCCCGGCGCTTTCGAGAACGGCCTCGGCCCGGATGTGCGGATCCGGGCCGAGGCCGTTCGTTCTCGATTCAGGTCTCAGTTGGTCAGGTGGACGACCGAGAGGATCAGCATCACCAGGCCGAGCAGGCCCATGGTGACCACGTCCACCCCGCGGCCGCGGATGGCCAGCAGCCCGGCCCGCGGGGTGGGCAGCGCGAAGCGCAGGCCTGAGCCGAGCAGCAGCGCGCAGCCCAGGATGAGCACGCCGTGCTGCAGGTTGCCGAGCGCTATCAGCGCCACGGCGGCGAGGGCCACCGCGAATACGGTGGCGAAGGGCCACTCACGCCGTACGTCCATAGCTCCATGGAACCACGCTTCGGCCACCCGTGCGGACCGCGCCCGAGAGGCGGGCGGTTCATCGTGCCCTTATGCTGTGTGATACGAGGAGGCACACATGAGTGCGAACATCCCGCCGGTCGGCTCGGCGGAGCCGGAGCGCAAGCGCGACTCGCGGCTCGCCGAGCGGCTGGCCACGCCGAAGGTGTTCATCGGCGGCCTCGTCAGCGCGGCGTCGCTGTGGTTCATCATCGCCAACAACTCCCAGGTCCGGATCCACCTCTGGGTGACGTGGATCAGCGCGCGGCTGTGGGTCGTGCTGCTGATCGTCTTCCTGGCCGGGGCGCTCGTCGGCTTCCTGGGCGGGCGGCGCCGGGCCAAGCGCAAATAGCGGCGGGCAGGGGGTACGCCGTAGGCACGCCGGGGCGCGCGACGTGCGGCGGACGGCGCGGAAGGCCACGGCGGCGTACACGGGCCCGGCCGTACGCTCCGTAGTCCGGCGACGCCCGGAGATCTACGGTGGAAGAGACCGGCGGGCAGGCTCGGTACTCACCGCCCACTGCGTGTCGAGGTCTGGCGAGGTGCTTCCGTGGTCCCCGAACAGCGTTCACCCGTACAGCTCATTCCCACCCATCATCCGGAACTGTGCTCGATCCGGATCTTCTGCGGCGACTGCAACTGCGGCTGCCCCGAGCTCTTTCTCGATCCGGAGGCCGATCCGCCGCGCCGGATCGTGCTCGCCGACGACTTCGGCCAGCGCGTGCAGATGTCCGTGGAACAGCTCAAACAGCTGGTCGGGGACGCGAAATCGGGCCTGTTGGACGAGCTGATCCGGCGGGCCGTCGGCACCCGCGGCTACTCCTGACGGTGCGTCGGACGACGCGGCCGCCGAGCCGCCCGGCCGCCACGCCGTGGGCTTCCGGTAACGCCCCCGCCTCCCGCTGCTCCCCCGAACGTGGCAGTCTGGGACGGGTGACGGGAGAACAGAACAAGAGCTCGGCGGCCATCGACGCCACCACCGGGACGGCCGCCCCTGCCGAGCGCCCGGATTCGGTTCAGCTCGAGGGCCTGCTCGGCGGCGCGGTGCACGATCCGCACGCGCTGCTCGGCTCGCACCCGGCCGGCGACGGAGCACGCGTCATCAGGGTGCTGCGGCCGTTCGCCGAGGGCGTCCGGGTGGTCCAGGCGGACGGCGAGTACGCGCTGCACGACCAGGGCGAGGGCCTGTTCGCCGGGGTCGTGCCCGGCCGGCCCGACGAGGCTTACCGGCTGCGGGTGGACTACGGCGAATCGGTCTTGGAGCAGGACGACGCCTACCGGTTCCTGCCGTTGCCCGGCGACGTCGACCTGCACCTGATCGGCGAAGGCAGGCACGAGCAGCTGTGGGAGGTGCTCGGCGCGCACGTGCGCACGGCCGACGCCCCGGACGGCGGCACGGTCGAGGGCACCGGCTTCGCGGTCTGGGCGCCGAACGCGCAGGGCGTGCGCGTCATCGGTGACTTCAACTACTGGGACGGCACCGGCTACCCGATGCGCTCGCTCGGCTCCAGCGGCGTCTGGGAGCTGTTCGTGCCGGGCATCGGCGCCGGGCAGCGCTACAAGTACGAGATCCTCGGCCGCGACGGGGTCTGGCGGCAGAAGGCCGACCCGCTCGCGCAGCGGACCGAGTGCCCGCCGGAAACCGCGTCGGTGATCGACGTCTCGCACTACGAATGGGCCGACGGCGAGTGGCTCAAGCGGCGCACCGAGTCGGACCCGTACCGCGAGCCGCAGTCCGTGTACGAGATGCACCTCGCCTCGTGGCGGCCCGGGCTGACGTACCGCGGGCTGGCCGAGCAGCTGCCGCGGTACCTCAACGAGCTCGGCTTCACGCACGTCGAGTTCCTGCCGCCGACCGAGCACCCCTTCGGCGGCTCGTGGGGCTATCAGGTCTCTTCGTACTTCGCGCCGACCGCGCGGCTAGGCGACCCGGACGACTTCAAGGCCCTGATCGACGCGCTGCACGCCGCCGGGATCGGCGTGATCGTGGACTGGGTGCCCGCGCACTTCCCGAAGGACGCCTGGGCGCTCGCGCAGTTCGACGGCACGAACCTGTACGAGCACCCGGATCCGTGGCGCGGCGAGCACCCGGACTGGGGCACGCTGGTGTTCGACTTCGGGCGCCGCGAGGTGCGCAACTTCCTGCTCGCCTCGGCGCTGTACTGGTGCGAGGAGATGCACATCGACGGGCTGCGCGTGGACGCGGTCGCCTCGATGCTCTACCTCGACTACTCGCGCCCGGCCGGGGAATGGCACCCGAACGCGTTCGGCGGCCGGGAGAACCTGGAGGCGGTCTCCTTCCTGCAGGAGCTGACCGCGACGGTGTACAAGCGCGTGCCCGGCGTGCTGATGTTCGCCGAGGAGTCGACGGCCTGGCCCGGCGTCACCCAGCCGACCAGCCACGACGGCCTGGGCTTCGGCTTCAAGTGGAACATGGGCTGGATGCACGACACGCTCGGCTACGTGTCCGAGGAGCCCGTCAACCGGCGCTACCACCACCACCGGATGACGTTCTCGCTGGTCTACGCGTTCACCGAGAACTTCATCCTGCCGCTCAGCCACGACGAGGTCGTGCACGGCAAGCGCTCGCTGCTGCACAAGATGCCCGGCGACCGCTGGCAGCAGTTCGCGAATCTCAGGGCCCTGCTGGCGTACATGTGGGCGCATCCCGGCAAGCAGCTGCTGTTCTCCGGCGGCGAGTTCGCGCAGAGCGACGAGTGGTCCGAGCAGCACGGCCTGGACTGGTGGCTGCTCGACCACGCCGAGCACCGCGGCGTGTTCAAGACGGTCCAGGACCTGAACGCCGCGTACCGGGACCGTCCGGCGCTGTGGCAGCAGGACTTCAGCCCCTCGGGATTCACCTGGCTCTCCTCCGACGACGCCGACCACAACGTGTTCGCCTTCGCGCGCTGGTCCGAGGACGGCACCCCGCTGGTCTGCGTGGCCAACTTCGCCGGCGTGCCGTGGGAGGACTACCGCCTGCCGCTCCCCCTCCCCGCCGACCGCGCGCCGCGCTGGAACGAGGTCCTCAACACCGACGCCGAGCAGTACGGCGGCAGCGGCGTCGGCAACATGGGCCAGGTCCACTCGATCGCCGAACCGATGTGGAGCCAGCCCGCCCACGCGGTGCTGCGCCTGCCCCCGCTGGGCGTGCTGTGGCTGGAGCCCGCTAAGGGCACTGAGTAGGGACACCTCGGACCGTCCAGGGCCGACCGGCTCACATTTGCCGGTCGGCCCTGCCTGCGCCGCCGACGCTCCGCCTAGCGGCCGGCCGCGGCGCGCTCGGCGGCTTCGACGACGTTGGTGAGCAGCAGCGAGCGGGTCATCGGTCCGACGCCGCCGGGGTTGGGTGAGAGGAAGCCGGCGACTTCGGCGACGTCGGGGTGCACGTCGCCGGTGAGCTTGCCGTCCACGTGCGAGACGCCGACGTCCAGTACGGCGGCGCCGGGCTTGACCATGTCGGCGGTGATCATGTGCGGGACGCCGGCCGCGGCCACCACCACGTCCGCGCGGCGGACGTGGGCGGGGATGTCGCGGGTGCCGGTGTGGCACAGGGTCACGGTCGAGTTCTCGCTCTTCCTGCTGAGGATCAGGCTGAGCGGGCGGCCGACGGTGATGCCTCGGCCGATGACGACGACGTCGGCGCCGTTGAGCTGCACTCCGAATCTGCGCAGCAGCACGACGCAGCCCCACGGCGTGCACGGCAGCGGGGTCGGCTCGCCGAGCACCAGCTTGCCGAGGCTCAGCGGGTGCAGGCCGTCGGCGTCCTTGGCCTGGTCGACCTTCTCGAGCACCGGGTACTCGTCCAGGCCCTTGGGCAGCGGCAACTGCACCAGGTAGGCGTGACAGGCCGGGTCCGCGTTGAGTTCCTCGACCGCGGCCTCGACCTCGGCCTGGGTGGCCGTCGCCGGCAAGCGCCTGTCGATCGAGTCGATGCCGATCAGGGCACTGTCACGGTGTTTCATCGAGACGTAGGCGTGCGATCCGGGGTCGTCGCCGACCAGGATCGTGCCGAGGCCCGGCGTCACGCCGCGCTCCTTGAGCTTGGCCACCCGCGCGCTCAGGTCGGCGCGGATCTCCTTCGCCGTAGCCCAGCCGTCCAACACGGTCGCTGTCATGGTGTCATCCTCGCATTTGCTCTACGCTCGTTCGGTGATCAGCCGAAATCCATTCACGAAATCAAATTCTTCTCAGTCCGAAGGGTGAGGATCAGGTGTCCGAGCAGTGGGGGCAAGAGCCGCAGGATCAGCCGGAACAGGGGCAGTCCCCGTCACAGTTCCCGCAGTACCCGCAGCAGCAGTACCCGGCCGCGCCGCCGCTCGCGGGCGGCCTCGGCGGCGGTGGCGGCATCCCCGGCGGCGGCTACGGCGCGCCCGGCCAGCCCTACGGCCCGCCGCGCAACAGCAAGCTCGCGATCTCCTCGCTGATCCTCGGCATCATCTCGCTCCCGATGATCATCTTCGGCTTCTTCGGTTCGATCGTGGGCCTGGTCGGCCTGATCCTCGGCATCATCGGCATCGTGGGCGCGTCCCGGCGGAACCTCAAGCGCGGCCTCGGCATCGCCGGGATCGTCCTGTGCGTGCTCGGGATCATCGGCGGCGGGCTGGTGACCGTCGCGGCGGTGCACGCGGCCAACTCGTGCAAGTCGATCGACAAGAACGACACGTCTGCCTACAACGCCTGCATCAAGCGCAACCTGAAGCTCTGACCATTCGAGCACTGACGGCGGCCCTGATATACGCGTCAGGGCCGCCTCGTGCGTTCGTCAGTGCGCGAAGTGCCGGGTGCCGGTCAGGTACATGGTCACGCCGGCCGCCTCGGCCGCCGCGATCGAGTCGGCGTCCCGCACCGAGCCGCCCGGCTGCACGACCGCGCGCACACCCGCGTCGATCAGCACCTGCAGGCCGTCGGGGAACGGGAAGTAGGCGTCCGAGGCGGCGACCGAGCCGGCGGCCCGCTCGTCGGCCCTGGCCACGGCGAGCCTGGCCGAGTCCACCCGGTTCACCTGCCCCATGCCGACGCCCACCGAGGCGAGTCCGCTCGCGAGCAGGATGGCGTTGGACTTCACCGCGCGCACCGCCCGCCAGGCGAACGCGAGGTCGGCGAGCACCTCGTCGGACGCGGCCGGTCCGGCGGCGAGCTGCCAGGCCTCGGTCGCGTCGCCGGGCGCCTGGTAGAGGTCGCCCTGCTGGACCAGCAGGCCGCCGCAGATCTGCCGGAACTCGACGTGCCGGCGGGCCCGCGCCGGGGTGCGCAGCAGCCGGATGTTCTTGCGCGCGGCCAGGATCTCGACCGCGCCCTGCTCGTACTCGGGGGCGATCAGCACCTCGGTGAACACCTCGGCGACCTGCCGCGCCATCTCCACGCTGACCGGCCGGTTGACGGCGATGACCCCGCCGAACGCGGAGACCGGGTCGCAGGCGTGCGCCTTGCGGTGCGCGTCGGCGACGTCGGCCGAGGAGACCGCGATGCCGCACGGGTTGGCGTGCTTCATGATCGCGACGCAGGGCTCGTCGAAGTCGTACGCGGCACGCAGCGCGGCGTCGGAGTCCACGTAGTTGTTGAAGGACATCTCCTTGCCGTGCAGCTGCTCCGCCTCGGCGAGCGTGCCCGCGCTGTGCTGCGCGAGGTAGAGGGCGGCCCCCTGGTGCGGGTTCTCGCCGTAGCGCAGCACCGAGGAGCGCACGTACGGCATCGCCAGGAACTCGGGGAACGGCGAGTCGTCGGCGGGCGCGTAGTCGCGGGCGAACCAGGAGGCCACGGCCGCGTCGTACGCCGCGGTGTGCGCGAAGGCCTCGGCGGCGAGCCGCTTGCGCTGGGCCAGCGTGAAGCCGCCGTCGGCCGCGTTCACGGTGCCGAGCACGTCGGCGTACCGCTCGGGGTTGACCACGACCGCGACGCTCGGGTGGTTCTTCGCGGCGGCGCGCACCATGGACGGGCCGCCGATGTCGATCTGCTCGACGCATTCGTCCGGCGCGGCACCCGAGGCGACCGTCTGGGTGAACGGGTAGAGGTTGACGACCACCAGGTCGAAGGGCTCGATGCCGAGCTCGTCGAGCTGCGCGACGTGCTCGGGCAGCCGGCGGTCGGCGAGGATGCCCGCGTGCACCTTGGGATGCAGGGTCTTGACCCGGCCGTCCAGGCACTCGGGGAAGCCGGTGAGCTCGGCCACCTCGGTGACCGGCACGCCCGCCGCGCGGATCCGCGCGGCCGTGCTGCCGGTGGAGACGAGGGCGACGCCGGCCGCGTGCAGGCCCCGGGCCAGCTCCTCGAGGCCGGTCTTGTCGTAGACGCTGACCAGCGCCCGGCGGATCCTGACGGTCTCGGTGGTCTCGATGGTCTCGCTCATTTCACGGTCACCTTTCGCTCCGCGTCGATGGTCCAGCCGTTGCGGGCCATCCGGCCCACGTAGTTCACGAGCAGCGCTCGTTCCGCGACCTTGATGCGGTCGTGCAGGGAGTTCTCGTCGTCGCCCGCCTCGACCTGGACCGCGCTCTGGGCGATCACCGGGCCGTCGTCGACGCCCTCGGTCACCGCGAACAGGGTGCAGCCGGTGACCTTGACGCCGTAGGCGAGCGCGTCGCGCGCCGCGTGCATGCCCGGGAAGGAGGGCAGCAGGGCCGGATGGGTGTTGACGACCCGGCCGGGGAAGGCCGCCAGGAAGTCGGGTCCGAGCAGCTTCATGAACCCGGCGCTGACCACCAGGTCCGGTTCGTACGCCGCCACGGTGTCGCGAATGGCGAGGTCCCAGGTCCGGCGGTCCGGATGGTCCTTGACCCGGTGGACGAAGGTGGGGACGCCCGCCGCGTGCGCGCGCTCGAGTCCGGCGATGCCGTCTCGGTCGGCGCCCACCGCGACGACCGCGGCGCCGTAGGCCGGGTCCCGGCAGGCGTCGAGCAGGGCTTGGAGATTGGTCCCGGTGCCGGAGACCAGCACGACCAGGCGTGCCGGCGCATGGCCGGGTAGGAGATCCAGAGTGGAGGCCACGACCGCGGCTCCCTTTCTGTGAGATTCTGGCTGCAGACAATCAAGTGCACCGTATCCAGCGGCCGCGTAACGGGCGGGACACGGATTCGCGGCCAACGATATCTATGGATACCGTGATAGGGCCAATCAGCGACTGACGACGATATGACGACAGAGCCCGAGGAGAACGTGACCGACGCCTCGCCCAGCCAGACCGGGTCCGCCGGGCCGGAGAGCGCTCCGGGGCCGGACTCGGGCGACGGTTCCGGCGACGCCGCGCCGAACCGCTCCCCGCAGCCCCCGCGCTGGTCGGACAGCCAGCCCGCGCCCGCGCCCTGGTACGTCGGCCGCCCCGGCGCCGCCCCGCAGTCGCAGGCCGGCTGGGGCGTGGCCATGCCGCCGCAGCAGCCCGCGCCGCCGCCCGCGGGTGCCGAGGATGCCGCCGGTGCCGAGGGCACGACGGGCGCGCAGGACGCGGACGGTGCCGAGGGCGCAGCCGGCGCCGGCGACTCCGAGGCCGATTCCGGAAAGCCCGAGACCCCGGGCGATCAACCCGAACAGTCCGGTCAGTCCGATCAGTCCCCTGAGGCGCAGGGCACGCCGGGGACCCCGGAGCCGCCGCCCATCGCGCCGCCGCAGCCGCCGCAGAATCCTTACGACCAGCCGGGTCCGTTCGGTCCGCCGCCCCCGCCGATGCCGCCCTGGCAGGACCCGAACCGCTACGGGCCGCCGAGGCCGCAGCAGCCCCCGAATCAGCAGCAGGACGACCCGTGGCAGCGCCAGCGGCAGCAGCGTCAGCCCGCCGAGCAGGAGAAGCGTCAGCCGCTGGATCTGCGCACCCGGTGGGCGCGCGGCCTGGCCCTCGGCGCGATCGGGTGCACGCTCTTGGCGATCTGGTACAGCATCTCGAACTTCCCGACGTGGATGGTCGGCGCCGGGGCCGGGCTCGTGCTCGGGCTGACCGGGCTGTGGCTTGGCGTGTTCGCGCAGCGTGCGGCGCTGGCGAAGGGCAAGCGCGCGCCGGAGGCCGTCGGCGCGATCGTGTGGAGCTCGATCGCCTCGCTGCTCTCGCTGATGATCCTGGCGTTCTCGCTGATCTTCTACACGCAGCTGTCGCAGCTCTCGAACTGCCTGCGCTCGGCCACGACGATCTCCGCGCAGAACCAGTGCGAGACGAACTTCCAGAACGACTTCGGGACCAGGGGCTGAGGCCGATGTCCGCGGCCGAGGCGGCACCGGCCCCGAGCCGGCTGGTCCGGCTGGCGCCGCGCGGCGTCCCGGAGCGGGTCCTCGCCTCCGGCGGACGACTCGGCCTGGCCGCGGTCTGCTCGCTCGGCGCCGCCTGGATCCACGGGCACCACGACCCCGGCGCGCTCTGCCCGCTGCGGCGGCTGACCGGTATCCCGTGCCCGATGTGCGGCTCGACGACCGTGTTCATGGAGGCCGGGGCCGGGCACTGGACGGCCGCCCTGACGGCCAATCCGCTGACCGTCCTCGCGTTCGCGGTCTTCCTCGCCGCGCCGCTCACGCGCATCGACCCGGTCGCCTCCTGGGCCAATCTCCCGGTACGCCGGCGCAACACCGTGCTCGGCGTCCTGCTGGCGCTCGCCTGGGTCTGGCAGCTGCACCGCTTCGGCTTCGTCCTCGGCGGCACGCGGTTGGCGTAGTCCGGGAGGCGGCCCGGCCGACCCTGTCACATGATCTGTTTGACGGACGGACAGATCTTGGAGGCCACGGTGACGACGCCCGAGAACCCGAGCTCGCAGGACCCGCATTCGCAGGAGCAGCAGCAGCAGTCCGCGGCGGCGGCGGGCCAGGGCGAGCCGCCGGTCGCGCCCGAGGACGCGCTGCGGGAACTGCACCAGCAGCCGCGCGTCGACGAGCAGGGCAATCCGACCGCGTACACCGCCGTCCCGCCGCCGCTCAACCAGCAGCAACAGCCCGGGCAGCCGCAACAGGCGTGGCAGCCGCCGAACGAGCACGGGCAACAGCAACCCGGCCACGGTCAACAGCCCGGCTACGACCAGCAGCAGCCCTCGTACGCCCAACAGCCGGGCTACGGTCAGCAGCCTGAATACGGCCGGCCGCAGCCGCAGGACCAGCCGCCGCCCGGCTACGGCTATCCGCCCCCGCCGCCTCCCGGCTACGGCCCGCAGTACGGCGGCGCGCCGCTCGGCGCGACGGGCCTGCCGCCCGGGATGCCGCCGTTCGCTACGTGGTGGCAGCGTGTCGGGGCGTGGCTGATCGACAACGGCATCGCGCTCATCGGCGGCTGGTTGACCGACGCCGCGTACTACGACTGGGGAAACGGCCCGCGCATCACCGGCTGGGTGATTTCCGTCGTCGGCCTGGTGTGGGCCGTCTACAACGCGTACCTCGCCGGAAAGGCCGGGCAGTCCACCGGCAAGAGAATGGCCGGTATCCGACTCGCGCGATACTCGGACGGGCAGGTCGTGGGCCCGGCGTACGGAATCCTGCGCCTTTTCATGAACGCCGTGTTCTGGGCGATCTGCGTGATTCCCGGAATCCTGAACTACCTGTGGCCGCTGTGGGATCAGAAGTCGCAGACATGGAGCGACAAAATCGCCTCGTCCGTGGTCGTCCAGGCCAGGTGAACGAGCGGCTGTCCAACACCACAATCAGGTGACAAGTCCGGGGGCGGGGTTACCTGGCGTGGATTAGTCGGATAGCGTGCGGAACCATGTCCGACCCCTCTTCCGAGTCCAGTCCCGCCCAGCCGGACGACCAGTCCTCCCGGCCGGCGCCGCAGGCCGAGCCGACCCAGTGGGCCATCCCGACGCTGGGGAACCAGAACCAGGGCAGCGAGCCGACGCCGCAGCCGCCCGCCGCGCAGCAGCCGAACACCCAGGCCGAGCCGACGCAGTGGGCCATCCCGACCCTCGGCCGGCAGCCCGGGCAGCCGGGCCAGCCCGGTGCGGGTGACGCGTCGAGCGCCGAGCCGACCCGGCTGACCTGGGGTCCGGGCTCGGAGCCGGGCGCGCAGCAGAACCCGCAGTTCGGCGGACCGCAGCAGGGCCAGCCGCAGTTCGGGCAGCCGGCCGGCGCGCAGGGGCAGTACGGACAGCCGGGACAGCAGCCGCAGTTCGGCGGCGGACCGCAGCAGGGCCAGCCCGGACAGCAGCAGTACGGACAGCAGCCCGGAGCGGCGCAGCAGTTCGGCCAGCAGCCGGGTCAGAACCCGCAGTTCGGCCCGCCGCCGGGACAGCCGGGTCAGCCGCAGTACGGACAGCCCGGTCAGCAGCCGCCGCAGTTCGGCGGACCGCAGCAGGGACAGCAGCCGTACGGCCAGCCCGGACAGCCGGGTCAGCAGCCGCAGTTCGGCGCGCCGCAGGGCCAGCCCCAGTATGGCCAGCCCGGACAGCCGGGCCAGCAGCCGCCGCAGTTCGGCGCTCCGCAGGGCCAGCCCGGACAGCAGCAGCAGTACGGACAGCAGCCGTACGGCGCGCCCGGCCAGCAGAACCCGTATGCGCAGCCGCCGCAGCAGTTCGGCGGACCGCAGCCCACGAACACGCCGCCCGGCGGCTCGCCGACCGCGGGCCAGCCGAACCCGTGGGGCGCCCCCGGCACGCAGGACCAGGCGCCGGGTCAGCAGTTCGGCGGACCCCAGCAGGCGCAGTACGGACAGCCGGGCCAGCAGCCGCAGTTCGGCGGGCCGCAGCAGGGACAGCAGCAGTACGGACAGCAGCCGTACGGCGCCCCCGGCCAGTACGGCGCCCCCGGCGCGCAGGGCTACGGCCCCGGCCCGGGCATGCAGGGTGCGTACGCGGGCGTACCCGGCGGCGGGATGGGCTCAGCGGCCTTCGCCGGCTGGGGGCAGCGCGTCGGCGCCGGGCTCATCGACTACGTCGCCCTGCTGATTCCCACCTGGGCCTGCTACATCTACTACTTCAGCTCCATGAAGCCGGTCACCGTCGACCCCACCACCGGAGCCACCAGCGGCGGAGTCCCCGGGGGCGCCGTCGTCGCCCTGCTCGTCGGCGTCCTGTACGCCCTCGTCGTCGGCCTGTGGAACCTGTACCGGCAAGGCACCACCGGCCAGTCCGTCGGCAAGGGCGTCCTGCACATCAAGCTGATCCGGGAGGCCGACGGCCAGTTCACCGGCTTCGGCGGCTCCTTCGTCCGCGGGCTCGCGCACATCCTCGACGGCCTGCCCTGCTACATCGGGTACTTCGCCCCCCTCTGGGACGCCAGGAACCGGACCTTCGCCGACATGGTCTGCCACACGGTCGTCGTCCAGGCCTGATTCGAGGCTCGCGACGAACACCGGGGCGGACCCCGGCTCGACCGCGGCGTACGACTCGTCGTCGCCGTAGGCCGGAACCTCACAGCCCGTCTCACCGCGCCCGCGCAGCCGTCCGGCCAGCGCGGGCGCGGCGTACCAGACGCCGAACGCGGCCGCGGCCGCCAACAGCAGCTCCGCGGAGACGAGCGCGCCGACGAGCCACGCCGTCGAGCCGACCACCGACATCGGGCCGAAGGCCACCGGGCCGCCCGCGTACATCTCCGCCACGGCCAGCACCAGCCCGCCGCCCGCCGCCATCGCCGCGGTCGCGGTGACCCGGTCGGGCCACGCGCGTGCCCCGCGCCCGATCACCGCCGCGGCCAGTGCCCCGGCCGCCGCCGGCACCAGGAACAGCGCCAGCCACCCGGCCGCAGGGTGCTGCGAAGCCGGGGTCGCGGCGAGCAGCGGCAGTCCGGGCAGCGGCCCGCGCACGACCGAGAACACGGACACGTTCGTCCCCGTGCCGAGCGCGAAACCGGGCCCGGCGAGGACGGCGATCGCCCACAGCGCCGCGTTCGGCACCAACGCGACATCCACCAGGAACAGGCCGCTCTCGCCGGTCAGTCCCCCGCCGATCTGGCGCTGCGCCGCCAACGCGTCGTCGGCGTGCGCGATGATGAGGCCCGCCGCGAGCAGTGCCGCCGCGCCGAGGTAGACGCTGAGCGCGGCCACCGTCCCGCGCACCGCGGCCGGAAGCCAGGGCGCTTCCATCCGCGGCATCAGATCCCTGATCGCACCGGCCGCGCCCACGCCGTGGCCGACGAGCGCGATCACCGCCGGATACAGCGCGACCTGCGCGTATTCCGGCGTCAGCCCGTTGCCCGCGCTCGCGGCCGCGATGGCGCACGCGCACAACGCGTACCCGACCGCCGCGCCGAGCGAGGCCCGGACCGCGTACTCCGGCGCCCGCCGCGCCGTCCGCCGCCCGGTCGCGACCAGGCCCATCACCGGCAGCAGCGTGAATCCCAGAGGGCTGAGACCGAAGGGGCCGTCCGGCGCGTGCAGCAGCACGTGATGCGCCGCGAGCCAGAGCTGGCCGCTGACGCGCAGCGGAATCATCGGGTCGGAGCCGGCGGGCGCGGCCGTGGCCCACAGCAGCAGCGTGAGCGATACGGCCACGAGCCACCCGCCGACCGCCACCAGCATCGCGGCGCGCACCCCGTACAGGTACGCGGCGCCGTTCTCGGTGAAATCCCGCCGGACGCGGGACGGCAGCGCCCGCGCCGTCTCCGGAAGCTGCGGAAGCTGGGCGAGCTGATCGGCGATCATGCGCGGAAGCGGGAGCAGCGGCCGCGGCGTCGGTCTGAGCTCCCCCTGCTCGGCCTCGGCCCCGGCGGCCGCTTGTTCGGTGTCGGCCACCCCACCATGCTCGCGCGCGGGCACGCACACCCGGACGCGGCTCGCCATCCGGTCACCCAAACGAGAACCGGATCCCCCGCCCGCCGAGCGGGAGGGGGATCCAGTTCGCATGCGGCTAAGCTCGCCGACCGTACTACCGTCTCGGACGCCGGCCTCGACCCACCGCGACCAATCGCGCGGCGGGCCCGCGAAAGCTAATTCACAGCCTCGATGATCTCGCGCATCAGCCTCGCGGTCTCGGACGGGGTCTTGCCGACCTTCACGCCGACGGCCTCGAGGGCCTCCTTCTTCGCCTGCGCGGTGCCGGAGGAACCGGACACGATCGCTCCGGCGTGGCCCATCGTCTTGCCCTCGGGCGCGGTGAATCCGGCCACGTAGCCCACCACCGGCTTGGTGATGTGCTCCTTGATGTAGGCCGCGGCGCGCTCCTCGGCGTCTCCGCCGATCTCGCCGATCATCACGATCGCCGCGGTCTCCGGGTCGTCCTGGAAGGCCTGCAGCGCGTCGATGTGCGTGGTGCCGATGACCGGGTCGCCGCCGATGCCGACGGCGCTGGAGAAGCCCAGGTCGCGCAGCTCGTACATCATCTGGTAGGTCAGCGTGCCGGACTTGGACACCAGGCCGATCTTGCCGGGCTTGGTGATGTCCGCCGGGATGATGCCCGCGTTGGACTTCCCCGGACTGATCAGGCCGGGGCAGTTCGGGCCGATGATGCGGGTCCGCTTGCCCTGCGCGTGCGCCCAGAACTCGGTCGAGTCGTGCACCGGGATGCCCTCGGTGATGACGACGGCCAGCGGGATCCCGGCGTCGATCGCCTCGATCACGGCGCTCTTGGCGAAGGCCGGCGGTACGAAGATGACCGAGACGTCGGCGCCGGTCTCGGCGATGGCGTCGGCCACGGTGCCGTAGACGGGGATCTGCACGCCGTCGATCTCGACCTTCTCGCCCGCCTTGCGCGGGTTCACGCCGCCGACGATCTTCGAGCCCGAAGCCAGCATCCGCTTGGTGTGCTTCATGCCCTCGGAGCCGGTCATGCCCTGGACGATGATCTTCGAGTCCTCGTTGAGGAAGATAGCCATGGTGTATTCCTCCTCTTCCTTACTTCGCGGCCAGCTCGGCGGCGCGGGCCGCGGCGCCGTCCATGGTGTCCACCTGCTCGAGACCCGGCAGGCCGGCCTCGGTCAGGATCTTGCGGCCGAGCTCGGCGTTGTTGCCGTCGAGCCGGACGACGAGCGGCTTGGTCACGGCCTCGCCGCGCGACTCGAGCAGCGCGAAGGCCTGCACGATGCCGTTGGCCACCGCGTCGCACGCGGTGATGCCGCCGAAGACGTTGACGAACACGGACTTCACGTCGGTGTCGCCGAGGATGATCTCCAGGCCGTTCGCCATGACCTCGGCCGAGGCACCGCCGCCGATGTCCAGGAAGTTGGCGGGCTTCACGGCGCCGTGCGCCTCGCCCGCGTACGCGACCACGTCCAGCGTGGACATGACCAGGCCGGCGCCGTTGCCGATGATGCCGACCTCGCCGTCCAGCTTCACGTAGTTGAGGTGCTTCTCCTTGGCCGCCGCCTCGAGCGGGTTGGCCGCGGCCTTGTCCTCGAGCGCGGCGTGGTCGGCCTGCCGGAACGCGGCGTTCTCGTCCAGGCTGACCTTGCCGTCGAGCGCCAGGATGGTGCCCTCGGGGGTCTTGACCAGCGGGTTGACCTCGACCAGGAGCGCGTCCTCCTGGACGAAGACCTGCCACAGCTTCACCAGCACGTCGGCGACCTGGTCGGCCACGTCCGCCGGGAAGTTCGCGGCGGCCACGATCTCGGCGGCCTTGGCCGGGGTCACGCCCACGGTCGCGTCCACCGGCACCTTGGCGAGCGCCTCGGGCTTGGTGACGGCGATCTCCTCGATCTCCATACCGCCCTCGACGGAGGCCATCGACAGGAAGGTGCGGTTGGAGCGGTCGAGCAGGAAGGAGACGTAGTACTCGGTCTCGATCTCGGCCGTCGTCGCCAGCATCACGCGGCGCACGACGTGGCCCTTGATGTCCAGACCGAGGATCTGCTCGGCCTTGGCGCGGGCGTCCGCCGGGCCCTCGGCCAGCTTCACGCCGCCGGCCTTGCCGCGGCCGCCGGTCTTGACCTGCGCCTTGACGACCACCTTGCCGCCGAGCTCGGCGGCCGCGGCCTCGGCTTCCTCGGGAGTGTCAGCGATCTTGGCGGAGAGTACGGGTACGCCGTGCTTGGCGAACAGGTCCCTCGCCTGGTATTCGAAAAGATCCACGCTCGTCCGTCCTCAATGACGTGCTGCGGCTCGGGGCACGGGGTCCCCGTCCTGGACTAGATGCTTGTCCGAGGTTATCCCGTCCACGTTGCGGGGAAGGAATCCACGGGGTGTGAGCTACGCCGCTCATGGGCATCATCCAGGGTTCCGCCGCCGCGCCGGAGATCGTCCGGCCACCCGGCGCCCGACAGACGCACGATGCGTCCGTTTATCGGAATCGGGCGGGGGTGGCCGTCTCACGATCCGCGCTGAGCCTCATTCCGCGCCGTCATGCGTCGTCACACGGCTACACGCGCTCCAACAAGCCCGCGAGCAACCGCCCGACGACCAGGTACACGATCGTCGCGATGCCGTAGTTGAGCACCGTGTTCCACTTCCCGTTCGCCGTGTTGAACAACCCGTCGAACCACGCCGCGAGGTGCCGCGCCCAGTCCGCGTCCGTGGACACGATGCTGTTCGCGGAGTTCGCCCCGAAGAGCACGAAGATGATGTGGAGCACCAAGATGAGCGCGATGACGCCGACCACGAGCATGATGATCGCGCCTACGCCGTTGTACCGCCTTTGCACTGCACCAGCCATACGCTCGAGTGCCCCGAACATACGGGGACATGCGTACCCGCGGAAAATCTCCTAACCGCAACGGTTTCCGGGCCACGGCACAGTCCGGGGCACAGCGAACCGTCCGTCAGCTCAGGTTCGCGTAGGCCCAGTCGACGATCTGCTGGGTCGGGGTGCCGGGGGTGAAGACGGCGGCGATGCCGGCGTCGAGGAGGGTCTGGATGTCGCCCTCGGGGATGATTCCGCCGACGAAGACCTTGATGTCCGCTGCGTCCCGCTCCTTGAGCAGTTCGACGACCTTGGGGCAGAGCGTCATGTGCGCGCCGGAGAGGATCGACATGCCGATGCCGTCGGCGTCCTCCTGGATGGCGGTGGCCACGATCTGATCGGGCATCTGGTGCAGGCCCGTGTAGACGACCTCGACGCCGGCGTCGCGCAGGGCGCGGGCGACGACCTTGGCGCCGCGGTCGTGCCCATCCAGGCCGGGCTTGGCGATGACGACGCGGATGGGGGCGGCGCCGGGGGCGGGCGCGTTCGCCGCTTGCCTGGTCTCGGTCTCGCTCATGCTCACTCCTTCGTGAGGCCGATGGAGTACCCGCGTACTCGACACTTTCGGCCAGTCGCAGCGTAGCCGAGGCCCGGACGGGCGGCCCTTCGACGGAGCTGTGATATCCGGCACTGGGGTGGCGAGCAGGGGTGGCGGCGGGCGGGGGGTGGGGTTAGCACCACCCCGGGTTCGGGGGGCCGCGCCCTCGTGGCGCGATGCCCTCCGGCGCGAGCCTGGACGCATGACGGAGAACGCTGCGAACCGCACTCACCACACCGACACGACGCCCGCCGTCGAGGCGCGCGGGCTGACGAAGTCCTACGGGCACAAGAAGGTGGTCGACGCGCTGACCTTTCAGGTTCGCGCCGGCCGCGTGACCGGGTTCCTCGGGCCGAACGGCGCGGGGAAGTCGACCACGATGCGGCTGCTGCTGGGGCTGGAGCGGCCCGACTCCGGGACGGCGCTGATCAGCGGCCGGCCGTACGCCGCGCTGTCCGCGCCGCTCGCGCACGTCGGGGCGCTGCTCGAGGCGAAGTCCTTCCACAAGGGCCGCAGCGCGCGCAACCACCTGCTGGCGCTCGCGCAGTCGCAGGCGCTGCCGGTGCGGCGGGTCGACGAGGTGCTCGACATCGTCGGCCTGCACGATGTGGCCGCCCAGCGGGCCGGCGGCTACTCGCTCGGCATGGCGCAGCGGCTCGGCATCGCGGCGGCGCTGCTCGGCGACCCGCGGATCGTGCTGCTGGACGAGCCGGTCAACGGGCTCGACCCGGAGGGCGTGTTCTGGATCAGGAACCTGATGAAGCGGCTGGCCGCCGAGGGGCGCGCGGTGCTGGTTTCCTCGCACCTGATGAACGAGATGGCGGTGACCGCGGACCACCTGCTGGTGATCGGGCGGGGCCGGCTGCTGGCCGACTGCACCACCGCCGAGTTCATCGAGCGGCACACCGATCCCGCGGTCTACGCGGCGACCCCGGCGGTCGCCCGGCCCGCGCTGCTCGAGGAGGCGTTCATGCGGCTCACGGCCGGCGCGATCGAGTACTCGGCCCGATAGCCGCGACACCCGAAGACCCGCCAGACGAGACACCTGAGACACCTGAGACGACACCCGAAGGACTGGGGAACCCACGATGACGTACGTGACTTCCGCCGCGGTGCGCACCGAGCACGCCGCCGTACGGCCGACACACCGGCCCGGCTTCACCGACCTGATGCTCAGCGAGTGGACCAAGCTCAAGACCCTGCGCTCGACCTGGTGGTCGCTGGCCGCGATGATCGTGCTGAGCCTCGGCTTCACGATCACCGCCTGCGCGGTCTACTCGAGCAAGTTCACCCGGCTGGACCCCGCGACGCGGACGCAGTTCCGGCAGGACACCATCGGGCTCATCCTGCAGCCCGGCGCGGCCTTCGCCGGCCTGGCCGTATGCGTGCTCGGGGTGCTGGTGATCGGCTCGGAGTACACCACCGGGATGATCCGGGCGACGATGCTGGCCGCGCCGCGCCGCACGTCCGCGCTGCTGGCGAAGGCCGCCGCGTTCTCCGCACTGGTCTTCGTCGTCGCCGAACTGGTCGCGGTCCCCTGCTTCCTCATCGGCTCGGCGCTCACCAGCGCGCACGCCTCCACCTCGATCACCGACCCGATCACGATCCGCGCGATCCTGGCGTTCGGCCTGTTCATGACGGCCCTGGGCCTGCTCGCGCTGTCCGTCGGCACGCTGGTGCGGCATCTCGCGGCGGGGATCAGCCTGATCCTGGCGCTGCAGTTCGTGCTCCCCGGCGTGCTGAGCATGATCCCGGGCAGCCTGGGCGAGCACCTGTCGAACGCGCTGCCCGGCGGCGCCACCGTGATGATGAGCAGCGGCCACAACTCGTCCAACGTGTACACGCCGCTGCAGGGGCTGCTCATCCTGCTGGGCTGGGTCGCCGTGCTCGGGTCCGCCGCGCTGGTCTCGATCAAGAAGCGGGACGTCTGACCTTCTGATGAGCGAGAATGCTGTGACGATGGCTGCCAACCGAGTCACGGTCGTTGCCCGGCGCGTGCTGCGTGAACCCTTCACCGCACGCGCCTGGCGCACGTTCGTGTACTGCTTCTGCCAGCCCTTCGTCGATCTCTTCGGCCTCGGCGTGGTCCTGCTGCTGCTGACCGGCTCGACGGGCTCCGCGGGTCTGCTGGCCCCGGTGCTGCTCGTGCCGCTGCTGGCCTTCGCGCGCGGGCTCGGCAACGTGCACCGCGGCCTGGCCCGCGGCCTGCTCGGCTGGGACGTGCCGGAGCCGATGCGCGCCCCGCGGCGGCCCGGCGTTCTCGGCTTCTTCATGTATTACTACGGGGACGGGATCGGCTGGCGCGCGGTGGGCTACGTGCTGGCCAAGATCCTGCTGAGCGTCGAGCTCGTGGTCGGGGTCGCGTTCCGGCTCGGTCTGCCGCTGACGCTGATCGCGCTGGCCGCCTCGGGCGCGGAGATCCAGTCGTGGTCGATTCTGATCATCTGGACGGTGCTCTTCTTCGCCTCGCCGCGGCTGACGGAGCTGCTGCTGCTGCTCGACCAGACCCTGATGCGGCGGCTGCTCGGGCCCTCCGAGGACTCGCTGCGGATCAGGGAGCTGGAACAGACCCGCTCGCACGCGATCAACGAGGCGGCGGCCACGCTGCGCCGCATCGAGCGCGATCTGCACGACGGTGCGCAGGCCCGGCTCGTCGCCCTCGGGATGCAGCTGGGCCGCGCAGAGCGGCAACTGGAGCGCGGGAACGCCGAATCAGGGCTGGAACTGGTCCGCGAGACGCGCGCCGAGGCGAAGGCGATCGCGCAGGACCTGCGGGACCTGGTCCGAGGCATCCACCCGCCCGCGCTGGACGGCGGACTCGCGCCGGCACTCACCACGTTGGCCGCGAAGACGCCGATCCCGACGATCGTGCGGGTGAGCCTGGAGACGCGGCTTTCCGCGGCCGCCGAGACGATTCTGTACTTCACCGCCGCGGAACTGCTGACGAACGCCGCCAAGCACAGCGGCGCGCGGGCCATCGCGGTCACGGTGGTCAGCGACGCGCACGACGAGGACGTGCGGCTGATCGTGACGGACGACGGGTGCGGCGGGGCGCGGCTGGACAGCGCGGGCTCGGGGCTGCGCGGGCTGTCCGAGCGGGTCCGCACGATGGACGGCCGGCTCACGGTCGACAGCCCGGTCGGCGGTCCGACGACCGTCACCGTGCGACTGCCCGCGAACAAGCCCAATGAAGGGAACTGATTCCGGATGCGCATCGTGGTGGCGGAGGATTCGCCGATCCTGCGAGCCGGGCTGGTCGGCCTGCTCGAGGACGAGGGGCACGAGGTGGTGGCCGCGGTGCCGGACGCGACCCGGCTGCGGGAGGTCGTCGCCGAGCACCGGCCCGAGTTGGTGGTCTCGGACATCCGGATGCCGCCGACGCATACGGACGAGGGCCTGCGCGCCGCGATCGAGCTGCGCGCCGCGGATCCCGGCCTCAGGATCCTGATCTTCTCGCAGTACGTGGAGACCCAGTACGCGAGCCGCCTGCTGGCCGGGAACTCGGCGGGCGTCGGCTATCTGCTCAAGGAGCGCGTGATGGACACGAAGGACTTCATCGACGCGCTGGAGCGCGTCGCGGCGGGTGGCACGGCGCTCGACCCCGAGGTGGTCTCGCAGCTGGTGGGCGCGAGCAACTCCCGGCGCGCGCTCGACACGCTGAGCCCGCGTGAGCGCGAGGTGCTCGGCCTGATGGGCGAGGGCCGGTCCAACGGCGCGATCGCGGCGGCGCTGTTCGTCACCGAGCGCGCGGTGGAGAAGCACGTGGCGGGCATCTTCACCAAGCTGGACCTGCCGGTCTCCAGCGCGGACAACCGCAGGGTGCTCGCGGTGCTCCGCTATCTGGGCGTCTAGCCCGAAGGACGGCTGCGGGCATGGCTGCGGCTACGGCCTCGGCTGCGCCTACGGCGCGGGCTGCGGCTAGAGCTTCTGCAGCGGCGCGAAGGCCAGCACCAGCTTCCTGACTCCCTCGGAACCGAAGTCCACCGTCGCGTGCTCCCCGGTGCGGCCCTCGACCGAGACGACCGTGCCCAGGCCGTACGTGTCGTGGATGACGCGATCCCCCGGCGCGACCGAGATCGGCTCGCGGCCGCTGGAACCGAGCGACTTGAAGCCCGTCTTACGGGTCTTGTTGGCCGACGCCGTGAGCTGCGGGGTCTGCGTGCCGAACGCGGTCGAGCTCGGGGCCGGAGCCTCGCGCTCCCACTCGATGAGCTCCTTCGGGACCTCGCCGACGAAGCGCGATTCCGGGTTGTACGCGGGGGCGCCCCAGGCCGAGCGCAGCACCGCGCGGCTGAAGTACAGCCGCTGCCGGGCCCGGGTGATCCCGACGTACGCCAGCCGGCGCTCCTCCTCGAGCTCCTGGTTGTTGCCGAGCGCGCGGGTGTGCGGGAAGACGCCCTCCTCAAGGCCGGTCAGGAAGACGACCGGGAACTCCAGGCCCTTCGCGGTGTGCAGCGTCATCAGGGTGATCAGGCCGCCCTCGTGCTCACCGGGGATCTGGTCGGCGTCCGCCACCAGCGCGACCCGCTCGAGGAAGCCGATCACGGCCGACGTCGGCGCCGCGCCGTCGAGGCCGTCGACCCCCTCGCCGTCCTCCGTGCCCTCGGTGTTCTCCGTCCCCTCCATGCTCTCGTACTCGTGCGCGACGGCGACCAGTTCCTGCAGGTTCTCCGCGCGGCTCTCGTCCTGCGGGTCGGTGGACTCCTGCAGCTCGGCCAGATAGCCGGTGCGCTCCAGGATCGCCTCGAGCACCTCGGCCGGGCCCGCGCCCTCCGCCACCTTCTCGCGCAGGCTCGCCATCAGCGCCGCGAAGCCCTTGACCGCGTTGAGCGAACGCGCCGCCAGGCCGTACGCCTCGTCCGCGCGGTCCACGGCCGCGCCGAAGGAGATCCGTTCACGCGTCGCCAGCGCGTCCAGCATCGCCTCGGCGCGATCGCCGATGCCGCGCTTGGGCACGTTGATGATCCGCCTGACCGAGACCGTGTCGTCCGGGTTCGCCAGGGCCCTGAGGTAGGCCAGGGCGTCCTTGACCTCCTTGCGCTCGTAGAAGCGCACGCCGCCGACCACGCGGTAGGGCAGGCCGACCCGGATGAAGCACTCCTCGAACGCACGGGACTGCGCGTTGGTGCGGTAGAAGACGGCCACGTCGCCGGGTTTGGCCAGGCCCTCGTCGGCGAGCCGGTCCACCTCGTTGGCGACGAAGGCGGCCTCGTCGTGCTCGGAGTCCGCGACATACCCGATGATCTGCTCGCCCGCGCCCGAATCGGTCCACAGATTCTTCGCCTTGCGGCCGCGGTTCTTCGCGATCACCGCGTTGGCCGCGGTCAGGATGGTCTGGGTGGAGCGGTAGTTCTGCTCGAGCAGGATGGTCTTGGCGTTCGGGTAGTCGGCCTCGAATTCGAGGATGTTGCGGATCGTCGCGCCGCGGAAGGCGTAGATCGACTGGTCCGCGTCGCCGACCACGCACAGCTCGGCGGGCGGCACCTCCCCGTCCGCGGGGCCGACGAGCTCGCGCACCAGCACGTACTGCGCGTGGTTCGTGTCCTGGTACTCGTCGACCAGCACGTGCCGGAAGCGGCGGCGGTAGCTCTCGGCGACGGCCGGGAAGGCCTGGAAGAGGTTGACCGTCGTCATGATCAGGTCGTCGAAGTCCAGCGCCTTCGCCGCGATCAGCCGGTTCTGGTAGACGCCGTAGACCTCGGCGATCAGCGCCTCGCGGTCCGACTGCGCGGCGTCCCGCGCCGACTCGTGGTCGATGAGCTCGTTCTTGAGCGAGGACACCGCGGCGAGCAGACCGCGCGGGGGATGCCGCTTGACGTCCAGGTCGAGGTCGCGGGCGACCTGCGCCATCAGCCGCCGCGAGTCGTCCGCGTCGTAGATGGTGAAGGACGAGGGCAGCCGCAGGTGCTCGTGCTCGCGTCGCAGGATCCGCACACAGGCGGAGTGGAAGGTGGAGACCCACATCATCCGG
This sequence comes from Actinospica sp., assembly GCF_035552695.1. Classification (NCBI taxonomy): domain Bacteria; kingdom Bacillati; phylum Actinomycetota; class Actinomycetes; order Catenulisporales; family Actinospicaceae; genus Actinospica; species Actinospica sp. The sequence continues at coordinate 16,558 of NZ_DASZKT010000043.1, read as the reverse complement.
GCCCGCGGGCCGATCAGCGCCTCCACCCGCTCGCGCATCTCGGCGGCGGCCTTGTTGGTGAAGGTGATGGCCAGGATCTCGCCGGGGTGCACACCGCGCTCGCCGAGCAGATAGGCGATCCGGTTGGTGAGCACCCGGGTCTTGCCGGAGCCGGCGCCGGCGACGATCAGCAGCGGCGATCCCGCGTGCACGACGGCCTCGCGCTGGGCGGGGTTGAGGCCGTCCAGCATCGCGTTCAGGTCCCGCGGCGCCACCGGAGCGGGCCGGGCGGGGGCCTTCGCCGACGAGGGCAGATCCCCCCGCTCCTCCTCGCGGCGGGCCGGGCGGCCGAGGCCGGGCAGCACGGACCCTGCCTGGTGCCGCGCGGGGGCGGGCGGCTTGGGCAGGTCGAACAGGGGGGTCTCGTAACCGCTCATCGGACCCGAGTCTAGAACCGTCCGCCGACAATCGCGGTCCCCGTGAGTTCGGTCACAGGCCGTGCGGGCGCGGACGGTCCGGCGGCGTGATTTGCATTACGGTTGAATAACGAGAACGTCTGATCCCAGGGGATGCATGAGCGAGCGCGAGGACGAGGCACGAGACGAGCAGGAAACCCTGGCAAAGAAGCCGCGACTGAATCTGACCACCAGTCAGGTCGCGGCTTCTGCGTTGGCGGCCTGCTCCGCCTCGGTCGTCGCCTCGTACCTCGGTGTGGCGGGCACGGTCATCGGGGCCGCGGTCGGTTCGGTGGTCGCGACCACGGGCGCGGCGATCTGGGGGCACGTGTTCCGCACCGGCGGGCACAAGATCAAGCAGACGCTGCTGGTGAACGGCGAGTTCATCGAGGTCGAGGTCGACGAGGAGGCGGCCGGGGGCGAGACCGCCGAGGAGTCCGACGCGACCGCGAAGGTCCCCGCCGGACGTTTCTACGGTGCGAACGCGGCGGAGCCGTGGACCCCCAAGGAGGCCACGGCCGAGACCCGGGTCATCCGCGAGGACACGAAGCTGATCCTGCCGCCGGGCATCGACGCCGAGCGGACTCAGCTGATCGCGCCCGCCGAGGCGGCCGAGAAGCCGTCTCGCCTCGCGCGGATCCTCAGATACCGCAAGCCGATGGGCATCGCCGCCGCGATCGTCGCCGTGTTCAGCGTGGCGATCGTCGTCGGCATCTTCGCCGGCGCCCCGGTGCGCAGCGCGGGCTCGTCCACCACGCCGTCCACCACCACGACGACCACCGTGACCGAGACGACGCACGGCGCGGCGAACGACGGCTCGTCGGCGTCCGCGGACTCGACGGGGTCGAAGAGCTCCGGTGCCACGGCGTCGTCCTCGGCATCGTCGTCGAATTCTGCGACGTCCTCGGCGAGCCCCTCGACGTCCCCGAGCGCCGCCGGGTCGACCAAGTCCACCGGCACGGCCTCCGGCTCGCCGCAGGCAGGCGGCGCGACGAGCACCGGCTCCCCCTGACGAACCCGGACCGCGACAGCGTGTTGACCGGCGGGTATCAGAGCGTGCACACTATCCGGGCCTCATGAGAATGAGAGCCTTCGAGATCTTGCCGACAGCCCGTCGGCAAGATCTCTCCCCCGTGGAGCATCACGAAACGGCTCGGCCACCGAGCCGTTTCGTCCGTTTCGCCCACCCGGCAAAACGGTCAGAGCACGCCAGACGCGCACTATTCTCCGGGTCCCGTCGGCTCGCGAATGGCCACGGATCGATCACGACACGGGCAAAGAGACGTTAAAGAGCGGGGCCGAAAAATCGAAGCCCCGCAACCGGATCGCTAGAGTCCACACCCAGATACCGCCCCACGCGGGGTCGCCAGACCCCCGGCGGATATCCGCGCCGAGTCCAATCGGCGGGCCCCACCACCGGGCCGTGCACCGCGAACACCGCGGGACGCGGACGGAACGGGACCGCCGCGGAGCCGGGGACCCACCCGCAAGCACCGGGGTGAATCACCGCGCCCGACCGGTTCGCAGCCGCGAACCGCGAAGGCAAGGTGTAGGGCGACTTTTCCCGCCCGAACCCGTCAGCTAACCCGGTAGGCGCCACCGGAAGAGGAACGCATGCCGTCTCATCGCGCCCCGAAACTCTCGACGCGAAAGGCCTCGGCTGTAGCCCTGGTCGGCGTAGCCGCCGGCTCCACCCTGCTGATGCAGGGCAGCGCGCACGCCGAGACCCTGACGCAGGCCAAGGCCGATTACAACCAGAAGATGCAGCAGTCGGAGGCCGCCACCGAGGCCTACAACGCCGCCACCGAGCAGGCCGCGACGCTGCAGACGAAGGTGAACGCCCTCCAGGCGCAGATCTCCAGCGCCACCGCCGAGATGAGCTCGCTGCAGCGCACGATGGGCCTGCAGGCCGCACAGCAGTACGAGAGCGCCGGGATGTCCTCGACCCTGGAACTCGCGCTGGAGTCCAGCCCGGAGACCTACCTCAACAAGGCGCTGGCCAGCAACGAGATCTCGCAGAAGGAAGCCCAGCTGCTCAAGGAGCTGGCCACCGCCAAGTCGCAGGTCGCCGCCGACCAGAAGCTCGCCCAGACGGAGCTGACCCAGCAGCAGGCGGCCGTGAACACGGCGAAGAAGCAGAAGACCTCCGCGCTGTCCGCGACCGCCCAGGCGAAGTCCGTGATCAGCACCCTGAGCGCGGCGCAGCAGCAGACGATCGTCTCCGGCGGCGGCAGCACGTCGAACACCGTGACGGCGGTCGCCCCGAACTCCCGCGCCGCGATAGCCGTGGCGTACGCGAAGTCGAAGCTCGGTGACGAGTACGTCTACGCCGCCTCCGGCCCCTCCACGTTCGACTGCTCCGGACTGACGATGGAGGCGTGGGCCGCCGCGGGCGTCTCGCTGCCGCACAACGCCGCCGAGCAGATGAGCGTCACGACGTCCGTCAGCGAGTCCTCCGCCGAGCCCGGCGACCTGGTCTTCTTCTTCGACAGCCCCGGCTACGTCGGCCACGTCGGCATCTACATCGGTGACGGCATGGTCATCGACGCACCGCACACCGGAGCGACGGTCCGCGAGATCTCGCTGTCCAACATCGGCATGCAGGTCGCCGGCTTCGGCCGCCCGTAGCCTCCTGCCACGCAAGAACACCTCAGGCCATGTGACCTGGCGGCGTTCTCTACCCCCTCCCCCTCGTGAGGGCGCTGCCATCGAGCGCCCGGATCGCCGGGGCGACGTGAGCCGCAACCTCTCCCCCTTGTGCGGCAAGCGGAGCCCAACCCACCGGCGATCCGGGCGCTAATACTTTTCCCCGGACCTCGACCTCGGCCTAGATCTCGGACTGGATCTCGGCCTGGATCTCGACCTAGAGCGCCGCGGCGCCCTCCGAGCTCGCGTGCATGAAGCTGTTCCACAGTCGCGCGTACGGTCCGTCCGCGGCGAGCAGGTCGTCGTGCGTGCCGTCCTCGACGATGAGGCCGCCGTCGAGGACGAGGATGCGGTCGGCGCGGGCCGCGGTGGTGAGGCGGTGCGCGACGACGAGGGTGGTGCGGGCGCGGGAGACCTCGTCCATGGCGCGGGTCACGGCCGCCTCGCTGGCCAGGTCGAGGGACGCGGTCGCCTCGTCGAGCAGCAGGATGTCCGGGTCCACGAGGTAGGCGCGGGCGAGGGCGAGCAGCTGGCGCTGGCCCGAGGACAGGCTGCGGCCGCGCTCGCCGACCTGGTGGAGGTAGCCGCCGGAGAGCCTGGCGATCATCTCGTGCGCGCCGACGGCCCGGGCCGCCGCCTCGACCTCGGCGTCGGAGGCGTTGGGACGGCCGTAGGCGATGGCCTCGGCCACGGTGCCGGGGAACAGATACGCCTCCTGCGGGACGACGCCGAGATGCCCGCGGTAGCCGGCGAGGTCGTAGTCACGCAGGTCCACGCCGTCCACCAGCACCGCGCCCGAGGTCGGGTCGTAGAACCGCGCGACCATCTTGACCATCGTGGACTTGCCCGCGCCGGTCTCGCCGACCAGGGCGACGGTCGTGCCCGGCTCGATCGCGACGTTCACGCCGGCGCCCTCCGCGTCCCGGCCGCCGAGCGCCGGATTCGCGGCAGTCGAGTAGCCGAAGTGCAGGTCCTTGAACTCGATCAACCCGGTCAGCCCGGTCGCCGGCGTCGGCTGCTCGGACTCCGGCGTGTTCGTGTGCGTATGCAGCAGCTCGGTGATCCGGCGCAGGCCGACTGCGGCCTGCTGGTAGCTGTCGAAGACCTGCGAGAGGTTCTGCACCGGCGAGAAGAACATGTCCACGTACAGCAGGTACGCGATCAGCGCGCCCGCCGACATCGCACCAGTATGGATCATGTGCGAGCCGTAGACGATCGCGAAGGCCGCGGTCAGGTCGGCCAGTAGCTGCACGAAGGGGAAGTACGTGGCGATGTAGCGCTGCGCGGTCAGCCGGGAGACGCGGTAGGCGTCGGTCTTGCCGGCGTAACGGTCGCGGTTGACGCCCTCGCGGCGGAACGCCTGGGTCACGCGCATGCCCGCGACGTTCTCCTGCAGGTCCGCGTTCACGGCGCTGATCCGCTCGCGCGCCTCGGTATAGGCCCGCGAGGAGAGCCGCTTGAAGATCACCGTCGCCACGATCATCACCGGCATCACCGCGAAGACCACCAGCGACATCCGCCAGTTCACCACGACCAGCGCGCCCGCGATGCCGAAGAAGGTGAGGATCGAGACGACCGCGGTGGACACGCCGTTCTGCAGGAAGCTGGAGAGCGCGTCGATGTCCGAGGTCATGCGGGTCATCAGCCGCCCGGCCATCTCCTTCTCGTAATAGTCGAGGCCGAGGCGCTGCAGCTGGCCGAAGGTCTTGAGCCGCAGGGTGTAGAGCAGCCGCTCGCCCATCCGTCCGGTGACCATCGTCTGGATCGACTCCACGAACCAGTCCGCGACGACCAGGCCGAGGCCGATGATCGCCATCGTCGCGATGACGTGGTACGCGGCGCCCTGGATGCCCTGGTCGACGCCGGTGCGGATCAGCGCCGGAATGGCCAGCGAGGCGAGCGCGTCGGCGGTCTCCAGCAGCAGGCCGAACACCAGCAGGACCAGGAACGGCCGGAGCAGCCGGCGGAGCGAGAACCCGTAGTCGGCCTTGGTGATCTCGGCCGTGTCGAGGTTCGGCTTGTCGTTGGCCGGAGGCAGCGCGGCGACCTTGGCGAGCAGCTCGGGCGTGGCCGGCATCGCGGATATGATGCCGCCTCCGCCGCCCCCTCCCGCCCCGCCGCCGCGCGGCACGCGGTTGGCCGCGGCCACCGCGGCCTGCGCGGACCCGTTGACTCCCGCCAGCTGCGAGCGGTCCCACAGCGCCAGCGTGACGCCGTCGACCTGCATCGACTCGTTGTCCACCGGCAGCTCGTGGTCCACCGGCAGCTCGCCCGCGTCCACGCCCTCGGCGTCGTCGCCCGGACCGGACAGCAGCAGCCGGTAGAGCGCGCAGCCGCGCTCCAGCTCGTCGGCGGTGCCGACCGCGATCAGCCGGCCCTTTTCCAGCACCGCGATCCGGTCCGCGAGCTGCAGGGTGGAGCGGCGGTGCGCGATCAGCAGGGTCGTGCGATTCTGCATGACCCGGTGCAGCGTGGCGTGGATCTCGGCCTCGGTGGCGGCGTCCACGGCCGAGGTCGCGTCGTCGAGCAGCAGGATCTGCGGGTCGGTGATCAGCGCGCGGGCCAGGGCGACGCGCTGGCGCTGGCCGCCGGAGAGGGTCAGGCCCTGCTCGCCGACGACCGTGTCATAACCCTGCGGGAGTTCCTCGATGAAGCGGTCGGCCTCGGCGGCGCTCGCGGCGGCGCGCACCTGCTCGTCGGTCGCCTGCGGCAGGCCGTAGGCGATGTTCGCGCGCACGGAGTCGGAGAAGAGGAAGGCCTCCTCCATGACCAGGCCGATCGACGCGCGCACCGACTCGGTGGTCACGTCGCGCACGTCCTGGCCGCCGATGCGTACCACGCCGCCCTGCGGATCGTAGAAGCGCGGCAGCAGCATGGCCAGCGTGGACTTGCCGGAGCCCGAGGTGCCGATCACGGCCATCGTCTCGCCGTGCCGCACGGTCAGGTCGAGGCCGCGCAGCACCGGCTCGGAGGGCACGTAGCCGAAGGTGACGTCGTCGAACTCGACGTCCAGGGCCTCGTGCGGGAGCTCGGCCGCGCCGTCCTTGTCCTGGATATCAGGCTTCGAATCGATGACCTCGAAGACGCGGATCGCGCTGGCCCTGACCTGCTGGCCGAACGTGATCAGCGTGGCGAGCATGCGCACCGGGCCGACGAACGAGGCCAGGTAGCTGGAGAAGGCGAAGAAGGTGCCGATGGTGATCTCGCCGCGCAGCGCCATCCAGCCGCCGAGCGCGAGGATGCCGATCTGGCCGATGGTCGGGATCGCGCCGAGCGTCGGGTTGTAGCGCGCGGTCAGCCGCACCTGGCGCAGCCGCGAGGCGAACAGCGTGCTCGCGGCGCGGTCCAGCTTGTCGATCTCCTGCTGCTCCTGGCCGAAGCCCTTGACCACGCGCACGCCGGTGACGGCCGACTCGACGACGCCGGCCAGCGCGCCGGTCTTCTGCTGCGAGTCCCAGGTGGCGGGGAACAGCCGCTTCCTGGCCACCACGTTCACGGCCAGCAGCCCCGGGCCGACCGCCAGGCCGACCAGCGTGAGCAGCGGGGAGAGGAAGAGCATCGCGGTGATCGAGGCGAAGAACATCAGGATCGTGCCCGCGAGCATCGGGGCCATGCCGATCAGCTGCGAGACCATGTTGATGTCGGACGAGGAGCGGGCCACGATCTGCCCGGTCTCCAGGTTGTCCTGGCCGCGGCCGTCGAGCCGGGAGAGCGAGTCGAAGACCTCGGTGCGCAGGTCGTTCTGCACCTCGATGCCGATCGAGCCGCCGAGGTAGCGGCGCGCGCGCGAGACCACGAAGTTGAGCAGGGCGATGCCGATGAGCGTGATGGCCCAGGGCAGCACGGGACGGTTCCCCTGGATGATCACGCCGTCGATGATGGTGCGCTGCACCAGCGGAACCACGACGCCGATCCCGGCGATGGCGATCGAACTGGCCGACGCGATCAGCACGATCTTCTTGTACCGCCAGATATAGCCGGTAAGCCGCTTCAACCAGCCATCCCCGCTGTTTTCCCTCACGGTCACGCCGCCCCCCTTCAGGTTCGTTTCATGCACGGACAGGATAAGTGAGATTACCTCATCAACGCCACTCGTTTCGCGGGACGGATACAATCTGGTCTCAGCTTGGCGGGCGAAAGCGTTATGCGAGATGGGACGTCGTGCACACCGAAGCATGCTCCGCGGTCGACGAAGTCAACCTGCTCTCGGAACGCCCCGAGGAGCCCAACCTGCACTACGTCGAGGCCGCGCTGACCGGCCGTCTCGAACTGCCGAGGCTGCGCGAAGCGGTCGGAGCGGTGCTCGAGGCCCATCCCGAGGCCCGCGCGCGGATCGCCACCACCTCCCCCATGCGACTGTGGACCCAATGGGCCATACCCGGTATCGCGGAGACCGACCCCGTCCAGGACCGGATGGCGGCGAACCGGGGCGAGCTCACCGAGGCGCGCGAGGAGATTTTCGCGACCCCCCTGCCGGTGCGCACCGGCCCGCTCTTCCGGCTGCACGTGCTGCGCCAGCCGCGGGTGACGAACCTGATCCTCGCCGTGCACGCCGCCCGCTTCGACGCGTACTCCGCGCTCGGCCTGCTCCGCGCCATCGCCTCCGCGTACACCGGCGGCAAGGCGCTCGCCCCGCCGCACGACCAGGCCCCGCTGCTGCGCGGCAGTTCGCGCCCGCCGCGAACCCAGGGCCCGCCGCTGCGCATCGAACCCGGCCGCACCGCGCAGGACGCCGACCGTCCCACGAACGGCTACCACTTCCGGCACGTCGCCATGGACATGCGCGACCTGTCGAACGCCATCTCGTACTACGCCGACGCCACCGTCGAGGACGCGCTGCTCGCCGAGGTCGCCCGCGCCGTCTACGAGTGGAACGCCTCGAAGGGCAAGGGCTGGGGCCAAATCAGGGTCGTGATGCCGGTGGACCGCAGGTCGGTGCTGGACGAGTCGCTGAAGATGGGCAACCACGCGGCGTACGGAACCGTCGCCCTCGACCTCGCCGACATCGCCGCCAACCCGCTCTCCGCGGTATCCGCGCAGACCAAGTGGCTGCGCCGCAACGCCGTCGAACTCGACGCGATGGCCCGCGGCTTCGCCGAGCCCTGGGCCCCCTTCGGCATCCGCAGGACCCTGAAACGCCCGGTAGACCGCCGCACCGCCTCCCGCGTCCCGAGCACGATGCTCGCCAACCTCGGCGAGATCGACCAACTGTGGTTCGGCGCCGTACGCACCGGAGCCCTCTGGTACGCCCCGCCCGCCCCCCTCCCCATGGGCCTCGCCGTAGGCGCCGTCCAATACAACCACCGCATGCACCTCACCCTCCGCTACCGCCGCGCGATGTTCACCACGCCGCCGTTCTGGGGGCGGGGGTAGGGATAGGGCGGGGTGGCGGCGGGAGCCTTGGGGACGCTCATGGCTTGCGGCTTGGTGATCGGCCCTGCCTACGGCCCGACCCCAAACCGCGAGCCGCGAGTTCCCCGCAGCACCCTAGAGCCGCCGGTCGTTGGCCCATCTGGAGAGCTCGTAGCGGTTCGAGAGTTGGAGCTTGCGCAGGACCGAGGAGACGTGGGTCTCTACGGTCTTGACGGAGATGACCAGCTCGCGGGCGATCTCCTTGTAGGCGTAGCCGCGGGCGATCAGGCGGAGGACCTCGCGCTCGCGGGCGGTGAGGCGGTCGAGTTCCTCGTCCGCGGAGGCGGGGGACGCGGTGGGCGGGGCGGCGCCGGAGAAGGCGTCGAGGACGAAGCCGGCGAGCTTCGGGGAGAAGACGGCGTCGTTCTCGGCGACCCTGCGCACGGCGTCGACCAGGTCGGTGCCGGAGATGGACTTGGTGACGTAGCCGCGGGCGCCGGCGCGGATGACGCCGATGACGTCCTCGGCCGCGTCCGACACGGACAGCGCGAGGAAGCGCGTATCAGAGGCCTTACCTGGGCCGCCGCCGGTGAGCAGGCACTGGCGCAGCACCTCGACGCCGCCGCCGCCGGGCAGGTGCACGTCGAGCAGCACGACGTCGGGGCGCTGCTCGACGATGACGGCCACGGCTCCGGGGGCGTCCTGCGCCTCTCCGACGATCTCCACGCTGCCGTGCGCGGCCTCGGCCAGCTCCGCGCGCACACCGGTGCGGAAGAGCTTGTGGTCGTCCACCAGGACCACCCGGACCGGGCGGACGCCGCCCGGTCCCGCACCCGCACCCTGACCCTCAGGGCTCGACGACGGTTCGCTCTGCACCGCTTGACCTCTCCTCGTTGTTCCAGGACGACTCGTTCCCGGACGGCTGGCCCGGCGACGGTTGACCTGCCGACTGCTGCTGGCCCGCCGACGACTGGTGCGCCGACGACTGACCCGTGGACGGCTGCGGCACGCGCTTGGCCGTCAGCCGCACCTCGGTGCCCTCGCCGGGCGCGGTGCGGATCTCCGCCTGGCCGCCGTGCCGACGCATCCGGCCGAGGATCGACTGGCGCACGCCCATCCGGTCCGGTGCCACCGCGTCCAGGTCGAAGCCGGGGCCGCGGTCCTTGACGAACACCTCGACCCGGTCGTCAGCGAGCTCGGCGTAGACCGAGATCGGTGCCTCGGGCGCGTACTTCGCCGCATTGACCATAGCCTCCCGCGCCGCCGCGACGCACGCCTCGAGCTGTGGATCCAGCGGCGCGTCGCCGACCGAGACCACCTCCAGCCGGGCGCCGTGCCGGTCCTCGACCTCGGCCGCCGCCGCGCGGATCGCCTCGGCGAAGCTCTCCGCGGCCGACTTGCGTTCGCCGTAGAGCCATTCGCGCAGCTCACGTTCCTGGGCGCGGGCCAGCCTCGCGACCTGCGCGGGATCGTCGTGGTGACGCTGGATCAGGGTGAGGGTGTGCAGGACGGAGTCGTGCATCAGGGCCGCCACCTCGGCTCGCTCCTGGGACCGCGCGCGCTCGGTGCGCTCGTGCGCCAGGTCTCGCAGGATCCTGAGGAAGAACGGCAGGCCGATCAGCCCGGCGCCGACCAGCAGGGCGAGGGCGGCCAGTAGCGTGCGGCCGGTCTCGGTCCAGCTGTTGTTGCCGTCCGCCAGCGCGATCATGCCGCCGATCGCGACCGCCGCGCCGAGGGCCGCGCGCGCGAGGTGCGTCGTGGACCGGGTCCGCGCCCGCGGCCCGCCGTCCCCGGCCCGCTGCACGTCGTCCGCCTGACGCCACAGCACCGCGAGCCCGAGGGCCACGGCCGCCAGCGGCAGGATCGTGCGCCAGTTGCTCGGGTGCCGCATCGGCAGGCCGAAGAGCAGCAGGATGCCGAGGGCGATCAGTGCGAGCAGCACCAGTCGGACCTGCGGGCGGGGGGCCGAGCGATCTTCCTCGGGGATGTCGCCGAGCGGGACGAAGATCCAGAACGCGGCGTACGTCAGCACGCCGAGGCCGCCGATCCAGGTGAACAGGACGAACAGCAGCCGGACCAGCCACACGTTCGCGCCGAGGTGCAGCGACAGCCCGCGGCAGATCCCGCCGGCGAGCCGTCCCCGGCGGGAGCGACGCAGGCGGCGGGTGTCCTCGGGCAGGGGCGGCGACATCACCCCATCATGGTCACACGCGCGAACCTCGCCGGGCATCGGGGATTGACCCCGAGACGTACCCTGAGACCGCGGCCGGCGGATTCCAGGGTGCGTTCCGGGCTGTCCCCAATGGCTGCCGACCCCTCCGATCCAGAATCCTGGTCACCATGAGCGAAGAGACTACGAGAGGCCACGCCGCGCGTGGCCCGCTGCGCCGAGACCGGCGCTCGAAGGTCATCGCGGGCGTGTGCGGGGGGCTCGGCCGACACCTGGACATCGACCCCGTGGTCTTCCGCATCCTGTTCGCGGTGCTCTCCTTCGTCGGCGGCATCGGCCTGCTGGCGTACGCCGCCGCCTGGCTGTTCCTGCCGCGGGAAGGGGCGGACCGCTCCGCGGTGCACCGCGTGCTGATCGGCAGCAACCCGCTGATCGCGGTCGCGGTCACGCTCGGCCTCGGCGCCGGGGCGCTGGTGTCGCTGCGCGCGCTGACCCAGGGCGTGTCGAACATGTGGCCGCTGTGGATGCTCGCGGCGGCGGTGGTCGGCGTGCTGATCTGGCGCGGCGACGTCAAGCTCGGCCGCGGCGCGGGGACGAACTCGCCGGAGCAGCCGCCGACCTGGTGGCAGCAGCCGGTGGAGGGATCGCAGGGCACGACGACGGGCGGTGGGGAGCCGTCGGCGGAGCCCGAGGTCAACGCGTTCAACGCCTTCGGGGAGGCCGGCCCGCAGGACGCGCCGCCGCCCGCGTTCGCCGAGACGGCCGCGCCCGAGCGGGTACGGCGGCGCGGCTACGGCGGGCTCGTGCTGGCCAGCCTGCTCGCGGCCACCGGCGTGCTCGGCGTGCTGGACGCGGCCGGCCTGATCAGCCTCAGCTGGCTGTCCGGCGGCGCGCTGGTGCTGCTGCTGCTCGGCGCGGGCATGGTGGTCGGCGGCGTGTTCGGCAAGACGACCGCGCTGGTGCCGATCGGCCTCGTCGTGGCGGTCCCGTTGATCGCGCTCGCCGCGGTCGGCGTCCCGCTGCACGGCACCGTCGGCGACGAGAGCTGGACGCCCACTTCGGCGGCCGCCATCCAGCCCTCGTACCAGCTCGCGGTCGGTGACGGTTCGCTGGACCTGTCGAGCGTGCAGCCGGGCGTCGGCAATACGGTCACGACGAAGGCGCAGGTCGGCATCGGGGACCTGCAGGTCGTGCTGCCGACGGACGTGACCGTCACGATCCACACGCACACCGACGTCGGCATGGTGTCCGACGACGGCCAGCCGGAGCTGAACGTCTACGGCACCAACCGCGACAGCGGCATGAACGTGGACCGGAACTTCACCATCCCGGCGCAGGGCAAGGCCCAGGGCACCATCGTGCTCGACCTGAAGGTCGGCATCGGCGACGTGAACATCGGAACAGGGAACTGATGATGGAGACCGAGAACAAGAACCACACCCGGATTCGGCCGGATGCCGCGTCCATCACGGCGGGCCTGGTGTTCATCGGGATCGGGCTGGTGTACCTGCTGTCCTCCGACGGCCACCTGCACGCCGCGGCGCAGTGGACCGGATCGGTCCTGGTGCTCGGCCTCGGGCTGGCGTGGGTGGTCGGCGCGATCACCCGCAGGCGGCGCTGAGCACGTGGGCGGGTGACGGCCTCGGTGCCGCGTCAGTCCTCGGCGGCGGCGATGTCCAGCGGATAGTCGTCCGTCTCCAGGCCCGCGGCCGTCACCACGCGCACCGTCCACGGTCCCGGATCCACGTCGTACGGGATGGGCACGGTGACGGAGCTGTCCGTCGGATTGCTGAAACCGCCCTCGGCGCCCGGAACGAGCGGCACGTGTATGTGGATGGGCCCGAGCTTCACGACTATCCGGGCGAGCTGGTCCGGCTCGGCGGCGGCCGGGGGCACGAAACCCAGGCCCCTGATCTCGATCTCGTCGCCCTGCCGGATCGGCCCGTCGAGACCGCCCGCCGGACGCACCCGGACCACCGAGACGAGCACCGGCTGCCGCGACTCGATCAGCCGCACCGCGGCGTAGAGCACCGCGGCGGCCAGCGAGATCCACACGACGATCGCGGGCAGTTGCGGGAGTTCGTAAGGGTTCTTAGCCAGTCCCGCGATCAGGAACAGCACGGCCGCCAGGTACGAGGGCAGCCACACCGCCGAGGCGACCGAACCGACGCCGGTCTCGTCGAGCGCCAGGTCCCGCAACTGCGCCCGCTGGCCCGGCAGGTAGGGCACCGCCCGGCGACGCATCCGCGCCGCGGCGACCGCGTTCGTGACGATGGACACGACGATCGGGGCGATCAGCAGCGCCAGATACTCCCAGCGCGGATGCGAGATCGCGGCACTGATATCAGAGCGCTCGGTCGAGGTGCCGGCCGCGAAGTCCGCGACGGCGAAGTAGACCAGCGCCGTGCTCAGCGCCGCGCCCCACAGCAGGCCGAGCGCCTTGGCCGGGGACAGCCGCCCGTCCGCGCCGACCATGAAGCAGAGCACGCCGCCCACCTCGCTGTGCACCAGGCTCAACCCGGAGACCAGCGCGGCCAGGGCGGCGAACGCGAGCAGCACGGCGGTGTGCGGCAGCGTCCAGGATCCGGAGACCGGCAGCGTGGCCAGGTCGACCACGACGACCAGCCCGCCGAGGATCCAGCTGCCGCGCATCGTCCAGCGCCCGACGAGCGCCAGCCAGGCCGAGTTCTCGGCCCGCGCGGCCACCGCGAGCCGCTGCGCGCGGCGGCTCAGCTCGTCTGAGATCCACTGCCGGGCACCGCTCTCCGAGTGGGACAGCGCGGCCGGCACGCCCTCGTTCTGCGCGAACTCGCGGCAGCGCTCGGCGAATTCGGCCAGCTCCCGCTCGTACTCCTGACGAGCGCCCGCATGGCTCTCCGGGCCTTGCACCACCGCGAAATCCCCTCCACCGGGCAGAATCCTCATTCGGGCGCTGAGATTACACCTATTCCCACTCGATGGTGGCCGGAGGCTTCGAGGTGGCGTCCAGCACGACGCGGTTCACGCCCGGCACCTCGTTGGTGATCCGGGTGGAGATCTTGGCCAGCACCTCGTAGGGCAGCCGGGTCCAGTCCGCCGTCATCGCGTCCTCGGAGGAGACCGGACGCAGCACGATCGGGTGGCCGTAGGTGCGGCCGTCGCCCTGCACGCCCACCGAGCGCACGTCGGCGAGCAGCACCACCGGGCACTGCCAGATCTCCTCGTCCAGGCCCGCCGCGGTCAGCTCCGCGCGCGCGATCGCGTCCGCCTCGCGCAGCAGGTCGAGCCGCTCCTCGGTGACCTCGCCGACGATCCGGATGCCGAGGCCGGGCCCGGGGAACGGCTGCCGGCCCACGATCTCGCCCGGCAGGCCGAGCTCCGCGCCGACCTTGCGCACCTCGTCCTTGAACAGCTTGCGCAGCGGCTCGATCAGCTTGAACTGCAGGTCCTCCGGCAGGCCGCCGACGTTGTGGTGCGACTTGATGTTCGCGGTGCCCGCGCCGCCGCCGGACTCGACTACGTCCGGGTAGAGCGTGCCCTGCACCAGGAACTCGACGGCCTCGCCGCCGGCCGCGGCATCGGCCAGGATCTCCCGCTCGGCCTGCTCGAAGACGCGGATGAACTCGCGCCCGATGATCTTGCGCTTCTCCTCCGGGTCGCTCACCCCGGCGAGTGCGTCCAGGAAGCGGCGGCGCGCGTCCACCACCTTCAGCGAGACGCCGGTGGCCGCGACGAAGTCCCGCTCCACCTGCTCGGCCTCGCCCTTGCGCAGCAGCCCGTGGTCCACGAACACGCAGGTCAGCCGGTCACCGATAGCGCGCTGGACCAGGGCCGCCGCGACCGCGGAGTCGACGCCGCCTGACAGCCCGCAGATCGCACGGCCGTCGCCGACCTGCTCCCTGATCCGCTCGGTCTGCTCCTCGACGATGTTCAGCATCGTCCACGTCGGGCGGCAGCCCGCCGCGTCGAGGAAGCGGCGCAGCACCTTGGTGCCGTACTCGGTGTGCATCACCTCGGGGTGGAACTGCACGCCGTACAGGCCGCGCTCCCTGTCCTCGACCGCCGCCGCTGGCGTCGCCGCGGTCTGCGCCGTAACCGTGAACCCCGGCGGCGCGGCGGTCGAGGTGTCACCGTGTGACATCCACACGCTGAGCTCCGGGCCGAGCCCCGCGAGGAGCAGGCCGCCTGCGCTCTGACCCGGCCCGCCCAGGACGTGCAGCGGCGTGCCGCCGTACTCGGCCGCGCCGGTCCGCTCGACCGTGCCGCCAAGCTCGCGGACAAGCACCTGGTGCCCGTAGCAGATGCCGAAGACCGGCACGCCCGCGTCGAACAGCCCCTCGGGCGCCGCCGGCGCCCCCTCGACGTAAACCGACGCGGGCCCGCCGGACAGGATGATCGCCTTCGGGTGCTTGGCCAGCATCTCGCTCACCGGCATCGTGGAAGGCACGATCTCCGAGTAGACGTGGCACTCCCGTACGCGGCGGGCGATGAGCTGGGCATACTGCGCACCGAAGTCAACGACCAGAACGGTGTCAAACCCACCAGGTCCGGACACACCTATCCCTTCCACCAGGGCGTTTCCCCGTGTAGGGGCACAGTGTAGTTGCCGTGGACGGGGGACGCGGGTCTTGCGTGGGCGCCCTAGGAGGCGCCCTCCGCGGTGCTGCCCCCGGTTAGCTCCGGTTGCGTGCCAGGCTCTGGCGCCGGCTCAGGGAGCGGCGTGACGCGGAGGCGGGCGATCCGGCGGCCGTCCATCTCGGTCACGGTGATCGTGTACCCGGGGATCTCGACCGCGTCGCCGGGCGCCGGGAGCTCGCCGAGTGCCGCGAGCACGTAGCCCGCCACCGTCTCGTAGGGGCCTTCCGGCAGCCTGATCGAGGTCTGCTCGGCGAACTCATCGAGGTTGAGCAGGCCGTCCACCTCGACCTCGCCCTGCGGCAGCTTGGTGGCCGGAGCCTCGCCAGTGTCGTACTCGTCCCTGATGTCGCCGATGAGCTCCTCGACCAGGTCCTCGAGGGTGACGATGCCGGCGGTGCCGCCGTACTCGTCGACCACGATCGCCAGGTGCGCGCGCTCACGGCGCATCTCCGACAGCGCGGAAAGCACCGTCTTGCTGATCGGCAGGAACTTGATCGGCCTGACCACCTGGTCGACAAGCGCCGCCTTGTCCGGCGCGGCCGGGCCGAGCAGGTCCCTGATGTGCACGAAGCCGACGACGTTGTCATACGAGCCCTGGTAGACCGGCAGCCGCGAGTACGGCACGCTCGAGGCGATCCGCGCGGCCTCGCCGACCGTGGTGCCCGCCGCCAGGAACTCGACCTCGGTGCGCGGCCGCAGTACCTCGCGGATCTGCCGCTTGCCCGCGTCGAAGACCTCACCGACGATGCGCCGCTCGTCCACGCTCAGCGTCTGCGTGCCCGCGACCAATTCGCGCACCTCTTGTTCCGTCATCGCCTGGCGGCCCTGGCGCGGGTCGGCACCGAGCAGCCTGACCACCACGTTGACCGAGACGGAGAGCAGCCAGACGACGGGCCGCGCCAGCCGGGAGATCACGTCAAGCGTCGGCGCGGCGAACAACGCGATCCGCACGGTGCGCTGCAGCGCCAGGCGCTTCGGCGCGAGCTCGCTGAACACCAGGGTGAGGAAGGTGATGCAGACGGTCACGATGGCGAACGCAAGCGGCGCCGCCGCGTCGTGGCCCAGACCCTGCCTGACCAGCCAGTCGCGCAGCAGTCCGGCCAGCGTGTCGGCGCCGTAGGCGCCGGTGACCAGCGTCGCGAGGGTCGTGCCGATCTGCACGGACGCTAGGAACCGGTTGGGATCGGAGGCCAGCTTGGCCGCCGTCGCCCCGCGCCTGCCGCGCTTGGCGAGTGACCGCACCTGGCCCTCGCGCAGCGAGATCAGGGCCATCTCCGCGGAGGCGAAGAACCCGCCGATGGACACGATGACAAGAACGATGACAACGTCCAGGATGACC